>JAWARX010000051.1:0-10673 GCA_038893155.1 Halalkalicoccus sp. | reverse complement strand
TCACGTTTGCGATGATCAACAGGAGAACGAACGCGTCGATGTAGTATCCGAACCGGCCCCCCGCGCCGACATCGAACAGCCGGTAGACGTACGACCGAGTGTCGGAGTACCGTGGCATGCGTAACTACGTGAAGAGGCGTATTAAAAAGATAGCTACCAACGGTCAGATGATACACCAGTTGATCAGGTGTTGTTGCCCCTCGAGACGATCTCGAAAAGTGCCCGGGGAGGGCTCCGAACCCTCGATCTCCGCATGACCCAGATTCGAGCCGTGGCACGGCGCGGGTATGGGAGGCTTCCAAGGCAGCCGCCTCGACTCTGAAACCCTATGAGTGCGGCGCTATGTCCAGCTAAGCCACCCGGGCGCGTTCGTCGCTTGTCGGCTTGCGACCTTGAAGGTTCTCATCTGAGCCGCCGAAATAGTTATAAATTCTGAAATGAATTTGTGTGTATGTCATCGCCCGAGCTCGTTCGCTCGACCCTCGAAGAGGAGGACGTGATCGCCCGCGTCCCGCTTCGGGACGACGACGCGCTGTTCGTCTCGCCGACCCGAACCGTTCAGTACCGCGGTCAGAGCCTGCTCAGCGACGAATCGGGCGAGGAGTTCCCCCACACCGCAGAACGGGTCTCGGTGTCCTCGGGCCGGCGGAAAGCGACGATCGAACTCGACTACGGGCTCGATGGAACCCGCGAGCTTGCGGTTCCCACCGACCGTGCCGAGAGCGCACTCCACCCGATCCTCGCGGGCGTCCTCTCGGCGGCAGGCGTCACCGAGTCCGGCGAGACGGTACGAGAGACGTTTCGGTTCAGCGAACTCACGCTCGTCGTCACCGATCGGCGGCTGATCAAGCACGTCGGCCGGGCGGTCTGGGACGAGGAGTACGAGGAGTTCCCCTTCGATTCGGTCTCCGGGTTCGTCGTCGAGGACGGACAGGTCGCGAGCCAGTTCGTTCTGACCGTCGCAGAGCGCGTCCAGCGGCTCAAGATCCCCAACGAGCGTACCCGCGCGGTCCGCGAGCGTCTCGAATCGGTCCTGTTGGAGTACCACGAAATCGAGACGCTGTCGGCGCTTCCCGATCCGGACGAGACGTCAGACGGGCGGACGGCCCCCGAGGACGGCGACTCGACGCCGTTCGAACCGGCGTCGGTCGAGACGTCCCCCGCGTCCGGAAGCGCGACGCCGGCACCCGAACCGGACGCCGACGGAGGCGAACCGCCGGCCGCGCGGATCGACGCGCTTTCCCGCGCGCTCGACGACCAGGAGGACCTGCTCGCCGCCCAGCGCCGCGAACTCGATCGCCTGCGCGAGGATCTCACTCGCGCCCGGTGACCTTCCGGATACACGAGGAGCCGAAGGGCCCGAGCTCGCCCGACTCGAACCGGACGAAGTGGCCCGTCGAGAGCCCCGCGCCACAGCGCCGACACGAGAAGTCCCCTTCTTTCACGACCACGTCGCTCTCGAAGCGGACGAACGCACTCCCCCGCGGGCGGATCAGCCCGTCCTCGCGCGCGATGATCCCGCGCTTTTCGGCCGTATCGAGGATCTCGCGGGTGAGGTGGGGATCGGCCGTGATCGTCTCGATCCGGTCGATCGCTTCGGGAAGCGACAGCGACTCGTCCTCGCAGTGAGAGAGCAGCTCACAGCCCATCTCGACCGGGTCGCTCATCGTCCCGTCGTACTCTCCGGGGCCACAAAGCGTTTCTCACACCGCGCGGCGCTCGATCGAGAGGAGCAAGGCGGCCGAGAGCGCGCCGCCGACGGCGAGCGCGAGCCACGCCGCGCCGTAGCCGAGGAAATCCGCGAGCAGGCCGAAGGCGGGCGGACCGACCAGCGCGCCGGCGTTCAGGCTGAGCTGGCCGCCCGCGGTGGCTCGTCCCATCTCCTCGCTCGCGACGAGCGTGCTCATACACGAGTAGTACATGCCCGTGAACCCGAGGACGAAAAAGCCCAGGAGAGCGAAGGCGACCAGCGCCGTCCACGGCGAGTCGACAAGCACCACGCCGACGAACGCCAGTGTGCTTCCGACCGCCTGCGCGAGCAGGATTCGGGCCGTCGCGACGCGCTCGGAGCCGGGCAGGTAATCGCCGACGGCCCCCGAGAGCACCCGACCCGCGCTGCCGCCGACCTGCACCGTCGCCAGCACCACGCCGGCGAAGCCGACGCTCGCGCCGAGGGTTTCGACGTAGAGGACAGTGTAGCCGGTCGTCGTAAAGAGTCCCGCCCCCAGAAAGAAGCCCGCGGCGGTCAGCCGCCGGTAGTCGGATTGGGCGAACAGCGTTCGGGGATTCGGGACGGAGACCGTTCCGGTGCCGGTCTCTTCGCGGTAGACGAGTGCGAAGACGCCGGCGACCAGAAACGCGCTCGCGCCCGCGACGAGAAACCCCGCCTTCCAGCCGAATCGCGTGCCCGCGACCGACGTCACGAGGACCGCGCTGATCCCGCTTCCCGCGGTGACGCCGACCTGTTTGATCCCGAGCGCGAGGTGGCGTCTCCCGTCGGGAACGTTCTCGAAGATCGCCCGATTCGTCCCCGGAATCGCCGTCGCGTACAGCGTTCCGAGCAGCGCGACGACGACGAGCAAAGCGAGAAACGACGGCGAGAAGGGGATCACGAGCGCGACCAGTCCCATACCCACCAGCCCGATAATCAGGACGCGGCGCTCGCCGTAGCCGTCGACGACCGCGCCGGTGGGGAGCAACAGCAGGGTGTAGCCGAGCGTCAGGGCGGTGATGACGAAGCCGACGAGGAAGTTAGAGAGACCGAAGACCTCCCGGAAGAACGTGGTCGAAGCGAAGACGGCGTAGTAACAGACGCTCGCGGCGATCTGCCAGGCGAGCACGATCGAGACGAGCCGGGTCGTCCGCGCCATTCAGCCGGCCCACTCGGGCAGCGCCGTGATGTCGATCCCCCAGGCGACCGGCAGCCAGAACAGCGCGATCGCCGTGATCAGCAGGATCGCGATGACGTTCAGGCCCGAGCCGACCTTCGCCATCTGCGGGATCGTGATGTAGCCGCTGCCGAAGACGATGGCGTTGGGCGGGGTCGCGACGGGCAGCATGAACGCGAACGAGGCCGCGGTCGCACCCGCGACCATCAGCCCGAGCGGGTGGACCGAGATCCCGACGGCGAGCGCCGCGAGGATCGGCATCAGCATCGTCGCGGTCGCGGTGTTCGAGGTGACCTCGGTGAGAAAGATCGTCAGCGCGACGACGACCAGGAGGATGAGAACCATCGAAACGCCCTCGAGGGCGACCAGCTGTCCGCCGAGCCACTCGGCCAGCCCGGTCTCCTGGAAGCCAGCCGCGATCGAGAGCCCGCCGCCGAACAGTAGGATGACGCCCCACGGGATCTTCACGCCGTTGGTCCAATCGAGCAGGAACGTACGCGCGCCATCCTCGGTTGTCGGGATCGCAAACAGCGCGAGCGCGCCGGCGATCGCGACGATCGTATCGACGTTCTCCGGGACGATCGCCTCGGGCAGGAACCCGACACTGATCCAGGAGGCCGCCATCCCGACGAAGACGACGAGCACGAGCTTCTCCTGTTTCGTGGCCTCGCCGAGCGCCGCGAGTTCGTCGTCGATCACGCTCTCGCCGCCGGGCAGCCTGTCGAACTCGGGGCTCATCGCCAGACGGGTGACGTACAGGTAGACGATCGCCAGCCCGAGGATCGAGATCGGAACGCCATAGAACATCCACTCGACGAACGTGACCTGCTGATCGTACAGTTCGCCTGCGATGCCGGCGAACACCAGATTCGGCGGCGTCCCGATCAGCGTCGAGACCCCACCGACCGACGCCCCGTAGGCGATACAGAGCATGAGCGCCACTCCGAAGGAGAACTCGCCTTCTCCCACCGTGATATCGAGCCCCTCCTGTTCGATCAGCTCCGCGGTCTGGTAGATGACCGCGAGCGCGATCGGGACCATCATCACCACCGTCGCGCTGTTCGAGACCCACGCCGAGAGGAAGGCGGTCGCGAGCATGAACCCGAGGATCATCCGCTTGGGATCCGTGCCCACGAGCTTGATCGTCCGCAGCGCGATCCGCCGATGGAGTCCCCAGCGCTGCATCGCCATCGCGAGGAAGAACCCACCCATGAACAGGAAGATCAGCGGGTCGGCGTACGGGGCGGTCGTCGTTCCGACGTCGAGCGCGCCGGTCAGCGGAAAGAGAACGATCGGAAGGAGCGAGGTCGCGGGGATCGGGATCGCCTCGCTCATCCACCAGATCGCGACCCACGCGGTGACCGCGCCGACCGCCTGCGCGCTCGGGTCGAGCCCGGCGGGCGTCGGCGCGAGCACAAGCAGCGCGAACGCGACCGGTCCGAGGACGAACCCTGCCCGTTTGCGCAGGCCGTACTCCCCGCCGACGTCGAACGGCGACCCGTCGTCGTCCGGGTCGCGTCCGTCGCCGTTGGCCTCCACACTACCCTCTTCGTCCTCTTGTCTCGATCCACCGTTTCGCTCGCCACCGTCGGCGAAGACCCTGCGAGCGAGCTCTCTTTCGCGTTCGCTCGCGTTCGTGTCCGCTGCGATCCGCGCCCCGTCGAGGCTCAGATACGCCTTCGTCTGCTCGTTGAGCTCCCAGAGGTAGCTCCAGAGCCCGCTCTCCCGTGTCATACTCTCACTACCTCCGCCGACTCGCTACAGAGGGTTTAACCATCGTGTACGATCAGCGTTTTCCGGTATGTGTCGCCTTCACAGGACCTCCGTTCGCGAGGTGTTTCGACGGGCTCGTACGGAGACCGTTCTCGGCCCACGGTAGTAGACGGCGCGTTTCTCCCCTCGAAACGCGGGCGTCGTGACGACACGGCGGTAACGAATTGCGCACGACGCGATCAGTAGAACGTGTCCGAACAGTCGTAGATCACGCCGTGGTTCGGGCAGACGTACTTGCAGTGGCGGTGATACATCTGTGCCCCACACCGCGGACAGGGCCGTCCGCCGCTCGGTGACGTCGCGTCCATACGCGAACGTTCGCTCACCGCGCCCGTAGCCCTGTCGGTGCGGGTTCGACGCGAACTCGTCTCGAACCGCCGTTCTCGCGGTCTCCACGCCCGAAACGGTTATTAGCTCCCCGATCGACTGTGATTGTTGAATGACAACATATAGCACGTCGTGGGTGGGGCGATCGACACGGGGGACCACGAGTCGTCCGCACGGCGGTCGACTGGAGCCGGGGATCGCCCGTTCGGCTGGCGGGATGGAGGGCTAGAGCGGTGACCGAAGCCAGCGATCCGGGGGCTATCGGGCGCTTTCTGGAGGAACTCGACGCCGCGGTCTTCCTGTTCGGCGCGGGGCTCTCGATCGGGCTGATCGCGCTGTATCTCCTGAGCCCGGGAACGGTCGAGAACGCGATCGCGACCGCGAACACCGTCTTTCTCGACTACCTCAACTGGGCGATTCTCGTGATCGTCTTTCTGGTCGTGCTGTTCTTGCTCTTTCTCATCGTCGGGCCGTGGGGTCGGATCACGTTCGGCGACGACCCCCCCGAGTTCAGCTTCCTCTCGTTTTTCACGATGATCTACTCGGCTGGCTTTGCGGCGGGCGTCGTCTTCTGGGGGCCGACGGAGGCGCTCTTTTATTACGCCGACCCCTCGCCGCTGTACGACGTCTCGGGCGGCTCCGCCGAGGCGATGTCGCTCGCGGTGCAGTACACGCTGTTTCACTGGGCGCTCCCCCAGCTCGCGGTGTTTACGATCATGGGGATCGCCATCGGCTACTTCGCGTACAACTACGAGTCGGTCCCGCTGCGCGTCTCCTCGCTGCTCACGCCGCTCGTCGGTGTCGACCGGCTCGACGGCCCGCTCTCGAAGTTCGTCGACGTCTTCGCCGTCTTCGCGACCATCGGCGGCGTCGCGACCTCGCTCGGCTTCATCGGCAGCCAGTTCATCACCGGGCTCGACTACCAGTGGGGGATCGACCTCGGGGACACCGGCGTCATCGCCGTCGTCACCGGGATGACGCTTCTGTTCACCCTCTCGATGGTGCTCGGGGTCGACCGGGGGATCCGACGGCTGTCGAACTTCAACATGGCGCTGTTCGTCGTCCTGATGCTCGCGACGTTCGTTCTCGGGCCGACGTTCTTTCTCGTTCTCGTCGGCACGCAGGCCCTCGGCGGCATGATCTCCGATTTCACCGCGATGAGCCTCTTTACCGGTGCCGGCGTCGCCGGCGGGACCGAGTGGGCCAACGCCTGGACCGTCTTCTACTGGGCGTGGGCGCTCTCGTGGTCGCCCTTCGCCGGCCTGTTCATCGCGCGGATCTCCCGCGGGCGAACCGTCCGGGAGGTGGCGTTCACGGGGATCGTCGCGACCTCCGCGGCGACGATCCCGTGGTTCACCATCGTCGGGGGCACCGCCGTCTGGACCCAGCACAACGGCATCGCGGACATCCTCGGGCCCGCCGGCGAGGTCGGTGCCGAGGTCTCGGGGTTCGTCCTCTCCGAGACGTTCCCGCTGGGATCGCTGTTCATGATCGCCTTCATGATCCTCGTCACCACCTTCTTCGTCACCTCCGCGGACTCCTCGACGCTCGCGGTCTCGATGATGACGACCGGCGGGAAGGCCAGCCCCTCGAACATCAACCGCGTGTTCTGGGGCGTAATGCTCGGGGTCACCGCCGCCATCCTCATGACGCTCGGCGGCGTCGACGCGCTCCAGTCGGCGGCCGTCGTCACCGGCGGCCCCTTCGCGTTCGTCTGTCTCGTCGCGATGATCGGCCTGATAAAGGAGTTCAGCACGACCCACGGACGGGTCCTGCTTCAGGACGAGACGACGATCGTCGGCTCGTGGCCGCCGACCCGCGACCGACGGACCGACGCCCCGCCCTCTGACGACGACTGACGGCCGTCTTCGCTCTCGATTCCTTCTCGTCTCGCCCCTCTGGCGCGATCACTCCGCGAGAGAGCCGCCGGCGTGATCGCGCCCGAGCCGTTCGATCGCTCCCGAGAGCACCGCCACCGCGATCGGGAGGCTCCGCTCGTCGACGTCGAACCCCGGCGTGTGGTGACTTCCGGGGTGGTCGGTCCCGACGACGAGATACGACGCCAGCCCGCCCCGCTTTTGGACCGCCTTCATCAGGAAGGTGGCGTCCTCGCTCGCGCCGAACTCCGCGGTCCGCGTCGCCGTCGTCACTCCCTCGGTCCCGCGGGCGACCTCGAAGACGAGCTCGGAGAGGGCGGGATCGCTGTCGGCCCGCGGGGACTCGCTGTGGACATCGACGTCGGCCGCACAGCCGTGGGTTCGCGCCGCTCCCGCACACACCCGCTCGAAGCGCCGTTTCATGTACTCCATCAGCTCGGTCGTCTCGCCCCGGACCTCCGCCGTGATCCGTGCCTCCTCGGCGATCACGTTGCTCGCGGTCCCGGCCTCGACCCGGCCGACGTTCACCCGCGTCATCCCGGCCGCGTGCCGGGGGATCGCGTAGCTCTCGCTGACGGCCGTCGCAATCGCCTGGATCGCGTTCTTTCCCTCGTTGGGCTCCGTGCCCGCGTGGGCGGGCGCTCCGGTGAACGTCACGTCGAGGTGGCTCATCGCGAGCGGCTTTTCGATCCCGGCGACCACCTCGCCGGTCGGGTGATCGAGGCCGACGTGAACGCAGAGCAGGTACTCGATCCCCTCGATGTAGGGCCCCTCGGCCATCGGTCTGCCGCCGCCGGCTTCCTCCTCTGCGGGCTGGAAGAACACGGTGAGCGTGCCCTCGAACTCGCTTTCTTTGACCGCCTCGATCACCCCCAGCCCGATCGCCATGTGGGCGTCGTGCCCGCAGGCGTGCATCAGCCCCTCGTGCTCGGAGCGAAACCCCTCGCGTGCGGGCCGGTGGTCCCCGGCGCTCGACTCCGCGACGAACAGCCCGTCGATGTCGACGCGAAGCCCAATCGAGGGCCCCTCGCCGCGTTCGAGGACGGCCACACAGCCCGTGTGACCGCCCTCGCAGGCCGAAAGTACGTCCTCGCGGGCACCACGATTTCGAGCGCGTTCGACCCACTCGGAGAGCTCCGCGTCGCTCGGCACGGCCATCCGCCCCGCCGAGCGCATCGCCTCGCGCCCGACCGCGAGTTCGTCCACGCCACCGATTCCGTCGAGGGCCTCGACCAGCAGGCTCGTCGTGTAGAACTCCCGCCACGCCGGTTCGGGACAGCGATGGAAGCGTCTGCGCCGCTCGATCAGGCGCTCGTCGATCTCGCTGGACATTCTCTCACACTCCTCGTGGAGCCCCCTTAAGGGTATGCGCGCGCCGGCGGACGGCAACGCTTTGACGGCGGGGGGAGTGGCCCGCTCACATGGACGAACGACCCGCCGTCGTGGTGCTGCGCGAGGGAACCGAGGGGCTGTCGACGGAACCGTACGCCGAGAAGCTCCGCGAGCGACTGCCCGACCACGAGGTCCGCCGGGCGCGAACGCCCGACGAGGAACGCAGGCTGGTCGAGCGCGCCCGCGTCGTCACCGGGGTCCGGATCGACGAGGAGCTACTGGCACACGCGACGGAACTCGAACTGTTCGCGTGTGCGTTTGCGGGCACCGAACACCTCCCGACCGAGGCGCTTCGCGAGCGGGAGGTCGCGGTGACCAACGCCGGCGGGATCCACGCGCCGGGCATCGCCGAGGGGGTCCTGGGGAACATGCTCGTGTTCGCCCGCCGGCTCCACGAGGGCTGGCGACGAAAGCGGAGCCGTGAGTGGCGTCACTTCCAGTCGGGCGAACTCACGGGCAGTACGGTGACGATCGTCGGCCTCGGCTCGATCGGGCGGGCGCTCACGCAGCGACTCGCGGGCATGGAGGTCGACACCATCGGGGTGCGGTACTCGCCGGAGAAGGGCGGACCGACCGACGAAGTGATCGGCTTCGATGGAGCGGCCCTCCACGACGCGCTGGCCCGGACCGACTACCTCGCGATCGCCTGTCCGCTGACCGAGACGACGCGAGGACTGATCGGCGAGGCCGAACTCGTCACCCTGCCGCCGGAAGCGGTCGTGATCAACGTCGCGCGCGGACCGATCGTCGACACCGACGCGCTCGTTGCGGCGGTGCAGACCAACTCGATCCGGGGTGCGGCGCTGGACGTGACCGATCCCGAACCGCTTCCCCCAGCGCATCCGCTGTGGGGCTTCGAGAACGTGCTGATAACGCCCCACACCGGCGGGCACACGCCACGCCACTGGGACCGATTGGCAGAAATCGTCGCCGGCAACGTCGAGCGTCTCGATCGGGGATCGATCGAGGAGCTCGAAAACCTCGTGGTGGCTCCCTAGACCGAGAACAGCTCCTGTGGAAACGACGAAAAACGCTCGGCACCGCTCGAAGTCACGCGAAACGACTCGCTGATCTCGATTCCTAACTCCTCGGTCCAGATCCCGGGGATCACGTGAAACGTCATGTTCTCCTCCAGAATGGTTTCGTCGCCCGGCCGCAGGCTCGCGGTGTGTTCGCCCCAATCGGGTGGGTAGCCGAGTCCCATCGAGTAGCCGATTCGATCTTCCTTCTCGATGCCGTGTCTCGCGATCGTCTCGCGCCACGCCCGCTCGACGGCCTCGCAGGTCACGCCCGGTGCGGCCGCATCGAGCGCCGCGGTCAGCCCCTCGACCACCACGTCAGCGACCCGCGCCATCTCCTCGGGCACCCCGCCGACCACGGCGGTGCGCGCAAGCGGCGAGTGATACCGGTGGCGACAGCCCGCGAGTTCGACGATCACGGGATCACCGTCCGAAAAGGGCTCGTCCGACCACGTGAGATGCGGCGTGCCGGTGTGCTCGCCCGAGGGCATCAGCGGGACGATCGCGGGATAATCGCCGCCCATCCCCTCGATCCCGCCGACGAGCGTGTAGTAGATCTCGGCGGCGACCTGTGACTCCGGGACACCCTCACCCATCGCGTCGATCCCCGCCTCCATCGCGGCCTCCGAGAGCCGGGTCGCCTCCTCGATCAGCTCGATCTCCCGATCCGACTTCACCGCGCGGACCCAGTTCACCAGCAGGGTCGCATCGGAGAACGTCGCCTCCGGCAGGCGCTCTTGGAGGCGCTGGTGGGACTTCGCGGTGTAGTAGTAGGCGTCCATCTCGACGCCGACGTGGGTGTCGCCTCGCCCCATCTCCTCGATCACCCGCGCGACGAAGTCCATCGGGTGCCTGCCGACGGGCGACTGGACGTGGTCGTCGCCGTAGGAGCGAAGGTTCTCGTGGTCGATCCAGACGGTGGCTTTCGCCCCGTTCTCGTCCATCTCTCGACCCACCCAGACGGGCTGGTCGTGATCCAGCGAGACGACCAGTCCCTGGTGGACGTAAAACGACCAGCCGTCGTAGCCCGAGAGATAGTTCATGTTCGCAGGATCGGTGACGAAGAGCGTCTCGATGCCCGCCTCGCGCATGCGCCCTCTCGTCCGCTCCAGTCTGTCGGCGTACTCCGCCCGTTCGAACACCTGCATGGCACTCACTACCGCGTGGCTCTCCCCGACGTGACTTAGGGTTTCGCGTCCCCCGAACCCATTCAGCAGCGGGCCGCGTCGATCGCCTCGCCCAGCAGCGAGATCCCCAGTTCGATCTCCCGTTCGGTCACGTCAAGCGGCGGCAACAACCGGACCGTACTGTAGCCACAGCCGAGCGTGAGCAGCCCCCGATTCAACCCCGCTTTGACGACCTCGCTTCGGCGTTCTTTCGAGTCGAACTCGACGGCG
>JAWARX010000050.1:0-10881 GCA_038893155.1 Halalkalicoccus sp. | reverse complement strand
GAAGTAGCGCACGAACCCCTCCGATTCGAGGAGATCGCGGTACTCCTCGCGGGCGGCGTCGGCCATCCGTTCCATCGCCTCGACCCACTCCTCTTCGACCGCCTCCTCGGGTTCGTGCAGCGAGCGCTGGCGCGCGCGGACCTGCGCGTTGACCATCTGCTCGATGTTGCGCTCGGCGATCCGGGGGTTGGCGTACTTCTCGGCGATCGCCTCGCCCTGCTCGGTGAATTTTACTTGCCCCGAAACCGACTCGTTCGGGAGGGCAAGCAGCGCCTCGTTCATCGGCCCACCCCCTCTGGAGATCGATCCGCCGCGGCCGTGAAACAGCCGCATCGTCACGTCGAAGTCGTCGGTGATCTCGGCGAGTCGGCGCTGGTTGTTGTACAGCGACCAGTTGGCCGCCAGAAAGCCGTTTTCCTTGTTCGAATCGGAGTACCCCAGCATGATCTCCTGGGTGTTGCCCCGAGCGTCGAGCGCCTGGCTGTAGGCCTCGTTCTCGAACAGCGTCCCCATGATCCGCCGGGCGCCCGACAGCGCGTACTCGGTCTCGAGCAGGGGAACGATGTCGAGCCCCGAGTGATCGGGCAGCGCGACGACGCCGGCCTGCTCGGCCAGAAAGAGCACCTCCAGCACGTGACTGGGCTCCTCGGTCATCGAGATGGCGTAGGTGTCGATGGCGTCGTCGCCGTACTCGGCCTGCCAGCCCGCGAGCCGAGCGAACAGCTCGAGCACCGTCCGCGCGGTCTCGGCGCTGTCGGTCCTCTCGTCGCGATACAGCGCCTCGGGATCGATCACCCGCTCGTCCTGGCGGATCGCCTCGGTGAGCGTCTCTATTCGCTCCTCCTCCGAGAGTTCTCGGTAGTCGATCCCCTCGAGTGCGAGCGCCTCGGCGACGGTCTCGGTGTGGTTCGCCTGGTGATCGCGCAGGTCGAGGCTCGCGAGCGAAAAACCGAACGTGTCGACCTGCCTCCGGAGGGGATCGACGTGGGCGGCGACGACGCTCTTGGCACCGTTTTCGTCGGCGCTTTCGGCGAGGACCTCGAGATCCGCGCGGAACTCTTTCGGGCTCTCGTAGCCGCCGGGGCGGACGTCGTCGATCCGGTCGATCCGCTCGCGCATCAGCTTCAGCTTCTGGCGATACGGCTCGCGCGGGTAGCGCTCTTCGGCCTCGCGGGCGACCCTCGGCAGGCGCTCGCGGTCGGCCGACAGCGACTTCTCGAAGGCCTCGCCGACGTTGATCCGGCTCCCGTCCTGACTGAGCACGCCCGAGAGCCGTTTGAGGGCGTCGCGGTACCGTTCTAAAACGACCGTCCGCTGACGCTCTAGGGTCTCTGCGGTCACGTCGGGGGTGACGTAGGGGTTGCCGTCCCGATCGGAGCCGGCCCACGAGCGGAACTCGAACAGCTTCGGCACGTCGATGTCGTGGCCCGCCTCCTCTAAGGCCTCCTCGAACTCGTCGTAGACCTCGCCGACGACGTCGAAGATGGTGTTTTCGAGGTACCACTGGACGTTGATCGCCTCGTCGGTCGGCTCGGGTCGCCGGTAGCGCACCTGCGGGGTCTGCCAGAGGCTCACGACCTCGCTTTCGATGTTCCGATCGACGTGGCTACGCTCCTTGTCCGTCAACGTTCGCTCGTCGAGCGTTTCGAGGTCGACCGCGACGCTCCGGAGCTTCGATTTCACCGTCTTCCGGCGGGCTTCGGTGGGGTGGGCGGTGAAGGTCGGTTCGATGAGGACGTCCTCGAGGATCTCCCTCGCGGTCCGTTCGTCCTCCTCGGCGAGCGCGTCGGCGGCGACTTCGAGGCTGTCTCCGAGGGTCCCCTCCTGGGAGCCGGTGCGAATCGCCCGAACCCGCTCGCGCTCTTCGGCGAGGTTGATCAGCTCGAAGTAGGTGGTAAAACCACGTGCGACGATGCTTTCACGTTCGGGCGGCAGGCGATCGAGGATCTGATGCAGCCCCTGTCTGGAGTCGGCCTCGCCCTCCCGGTAGGCGATTGAGGCCGTCCGGAGGGTTTCGACGGTCTCGAAGTCGTCCCGGGAGGCGTGCTCGCGGATCGTGTCCCCGACGAGCGCGCCGAGCTCCCGGACGTCCCGATTGACGGTGCGGTTGTGCAACTCATCGCTCATGAGTGGGTCCAACACGCCCCCCGTTCTAAAACCTCCTGTTATCCGCGAACCTTGTCTCGGATACGAGTTACTCTTTTCTCGTGGATCGACACGATCCGCCGGACCAGCCACGGCCGTCGTCCGTGATCCGATATTTGCTGCGTTCGACCCGTTCGACGAGCCCGTGCGTTTCCAGTTCGCTCAGCCGACGGTTGACCTCCTCGCGGCTGTACCCGATGTTGTAGGCGACGACCGCGGGGGTCAAGACGAGGTCCGACTCGGCCAGGATCTCGACGATGGACTCGTCGATGGGACGCATCCACGCCTCGTTCGGCTGACGCCGAGCGCGGTTTCGATCGGTCGCGCCGAACCGCTTTTCGAGTGACGAGTCGGTCACCGCGGTTCCCGAGAGACCGGCGACGATCAACAGCGCGCCGGTCCCGTGGACCCAGTGGACGAACGCCGGCACCAGCAGTTCGGCGGCCAGCCCGCCGCCGGCGAACGCGATCGCGTTCGCCGGCGGCGATCGTCAGTACCGATCGGTCGTACTCTCGAACCGTGATTCCCGCCCCTCGTCCGCGGTCGACCGCGAGGGCGGCGACCGCGAGCACCGCGAGGTACTTGCCGCCGCCGAGAAGGGTCGTCTTCGTCGCGTCCGGGGCGAAAAACAGGAGCACGTGATAGAGGGTCGCGACGCCCATGACGACCGCGAGCGCGGCGACGATCCGACTTACCGGCGACCCGCGGAGCGCCCGCCACGAGAGAACGGAGAGGAGCCCTGCACCGCCCCCGGTCGCGACGGCGAAGGGGATCCCGACCGCGGCGACGTTTGACCCCACCATACCTCGACGTTCGCGAGTTCGATACATAACCGTGACGGGCACCGCGCCAGCCAGACGACGATTTCGACCACAACGTCGGCGGTCTCACGGATCGGTGAGCCGGGTTTATGCTCCGATTCGATCGATCTCACCGGTTGTTTTCTCCCTATTGGTGCGTATAATAACGGTGGTGTCGCCCATCGGTTCACCCGTTCTGTGAGGACGAGCCTCGCGGAGCGGTGAACACAATGACACGATCCAATCGACGACGATTCCTGTACGCGCTCGGAGCCGCAAGCACTGTCGGGTTCGTCGGCTACAGCGCGGCCGACGAGCACGGTGACGAGGATCGAAACGGCGATCACGAGCATCACGACGACGGTCACCACGACGAACACGCACACGAGGGGGACGACGACCCGGACGGAGAGTTCAACGAGGCCGATGTCGAGTTCATGCGGATGATGATTCTCCATCACGAGCAAGCCATCGAGATGGCGAAGCTCATCCCCGGTCGGACCGACCGCCGGGAGCTCTGTGATCTCGGTCCGGAGATCATCGAGGTTCAGCAGGCGGAGATCGAACAGATGCACGACTGGCTCGCGGAGGCGGACGCGGATCCCGATCACGGCGACCACGGCCACGATCACGGGGACCACGGTGAGATGGACGGCATGCTCTCGGAGGCGGAGATGGTGGAGCTTCGGTGCGCCGAGGGCGAGGAGTTCGACTGCCTGTTCGTCGAGGGGATGATCGTCCACCACGAGGGCGCGATCGACATGAGCGAGGAGGTCCTCGCCGAGGGGAGCGCAGAGCGCGTCGCGGCGCTCGCAGCGGAAGTCATCGAGGTCCAGCGGGAGGAGATCGAGATGATGGAGGGCTAGCAAGACGAGTGAGGCTGCTAACCCCTCGATACCGCCGGTTTCGAATACTCTGGCGACGGATTCGAAAGCGTTCGAGGCGTCGCGTCGAACGATCGAAAGCGTCATCGAGATAACCGATACCGACGTACTAGAACCCGTGATCCACAATGTCCACGACGACCACTGATTCGCTCGTCCGGGCTGTGGCGCTGATCGTCGCGCTCCTTGTGCTCGTCCCGCTGGTGATGATGCTGTTCGCGTTTCCGTTCATGGGTTTTGGCCACATGGGCTGGGCCGCGGACGGGGGGATGGGCGTCTGGGGGTGGCTGATGCCGTTGCTCGCGCTCCTCGTCCTCGGGGTCGGGGGCTACCTGCTGTACGGTGTGCTTTCGGGCTCGGTGACCGATCCCGCGCTCGAGGAGCTCCGGAGCGCCTACGCCCGCGGAGAGATCGACGACGAGGAGTTCGAGACCCGCCGCGAGCGCCTCCGAAGCGAGTAAGTGATGACCGATCCGACGAACGCCGCCCGGCGGACACACGGCCGTGACCACGATCACGGTCGACGGAGCGAGCGGCCGACCGACCGCGACTGTCCGTGCTGTCGGATCTGTGCGATGGCGGATCGGGAGTCCGACGGAGCGACACCGAAAGACGGTAAGCGAGCGGACTACGAGCACGTCGATCACTCCGGCCACGAGGCGACGTTCAAACGGCGGTTCTTCGTCAGTTTCGTGCTCGCGCTCCCCGTCCTCGCTTACAGTCCGACGCTACAGGAGTGGCTGGGGTTTGCGGCCCCCGCTTTTGCCGGAAACGCGCTCGTCGCCCCCGTTTTCGGTGTGATCGTCTTCGCCTACGGCGGCATGCCGTTCCTCCGGATGGGGGCGGTCGAGGCGCGAAACCGCGAGCCGGGAATGATGCTCCTGATCTCGCTCGCCATCTCGGTCGCGTTCGTCTACAGCCTCGCTGCCGTCGCGTTCGGGATCGGCGAGACGTTCTTCTGGGAACTCGTGACGCTGATCGTGATCTTCCTGCTCGGCCACTGGATCGAGATGCGCTCGGTCAGGCGGGCCTCCGGCGCGCTCGACGAGCTCGCCGAACTGCTCCCCGACACCGCAGAGCGCCTCACGGGGGCGGGCGAGACCGAGGAGGTGCCCGTCGACGACCTCGCGGCGGGCGACCTCGTGCTCGTGCGCCCGGGCGCGAACGTCCCCGCCGACGGCGTCGTCGAGGAGGGCGAGGCCAACGTCAACGAGGCGATGGTTACCGGCGAGTCCAAACCGGTGAAAAAGGAGCCCGGCGACGAGGTGATCGGCGGGACGACCAACCGCGACGGCAGCCTCCGGGTCCGCGTGAGCGCGACCGGCGAGGAGACGACGCTGTCGGGGGATCGTGCGCCTCATCGAGGAGGCCCAGAAGAGCCGCTCGCGGACGCAGGTACTCGCGGACCGGGCCGCAGGCTGGCTGTTTTACGCCGCGCTCGGGGTGGCGACGCTCACCGCCGTCGCCTGGACTGCCGCGGTCGGCTTCGGGCTGACGGTGATCGAGCGCGTCGTGACGGTGCTGGTGATCGCCTGCCCCCACGCGCTGGGGCTGGCCGTCCCGCTCGTCGTGGCGATCAACACGTCGACGGCGGCGCGAAACGGCATACTGGTGCGCGACCGGATCGCGATGGAGGAGGCCCGAACGCTCGACACCGTCGTCTTCGACAAGACCGGCACGCTCACCGAGGGCGAGCAGGGCGTCGTCGACGCGGCGACCGTCGAGGACTGGAGCGAGGACGAGCTGCTGGCGCTGATGGCCGCCGCCGAGGGCGACTCGGAACACATGATCGCGGCGGCGATCCGCGAGGAAGCCCGCGAGCGCGAACTGTCCGTTCCCGAGGTCCGCGGGTTCGAGGCGCTCGAAGGGCGCGGCGTGCGCGCGACGGTCGAGGCGGAGGCCGCCGCCTCCGCGAGAACCGGTACGATCGAGGGGGACGGCAGCACCGTCCACGTCGGCGGGCCGAACCTGCTGCGGTATCTCGATGTCGAACCGGGCGAGGACCTCGAAGCGTTCGCCCGGCAGGCCGGCGAGCGCGGGCAGGGCGTCGTCTACCTGATCAGCGACGGCGAGGCGGTCGGGGCGGTCGCGCTCGCGGACGTGGTGCGCGAGGAGAGCCGCCAGGCGATCGAGGCGCTGCACGCGATGGGCATCGAGGTCGCGATGCTGACCGGGGACACCGAGGACGTCGCCCGCGCCGTCGCCGAGGAGCTGGGCATCGACACCTACTTCGCTGAGGTGCTTCCGGGCGACAAGGACGAGACGATCCTCGAACTACAGGAGCGGGGGGCGCTCGTCGCAATGGTCGGTGACGGAGTCAACGACGCGCCGGCGCTGACGCGTGCGGACGTGGGCATCGCCATCGGCTCGGGCACCGACGTCGCCGTCGAATCAGCCGAGATCGTCCTCGTCGAGAACGACCCGCGGGACGTGGCGAGTCTCGTGCGACTGAGCGCGAAGAGCTACCGGAAGATGCAGGAGAACATCGTCTGGGCCGCCGGCTACAACGTCTTCGCGCTGCCGCTCGCGGCCGGGATCCTCGCGCCGATCGGAATCCTGCTCTCGCCCGCGCTCGGGGCCGTTCTCATGTCCGCGAGCACCGTGATCGTCGCGATCAACGCCCAGCTGCTCCGGCGGGCGGACATCTCGGTCTGAGCGCTCGATTCAGTTGTATTCTCTCCATCGATACCCACACCCCTTGCACTTGAAAAATCGCGTCGGCGGCTCGTCTGCGCTGCCGGTCTGTTTGATCGTGTACCACGCCTCGCTCGCGCCACACTCCTCGCAGGTCACGTCCTTCGCCGTCGGCTTGCCCTCGAACTCCGCGCCCTCCTCGGTCTCGATCAGTTCGTCGCCGCTCTGTGATTCGGTCGAGACGAACTCGGCTTCGGCCTCCCGGTCGCGCGCGAGGGTCCCGCCACACGAACCGCAGACCCACTGCTCGCCGTCGGCTTTCATCATCGACCCGCACTCGGGACAGAACTGCATGAACGCCCGGTAGGCGAACGCGACCCACAACGCCCCCGAAAGCGGCAACCTGCGTGGGGTACCGACGCTTCCGTATACCCCGGTTGCGTGTGCAAGACAACGGGTGATAATACCACTCGTGGTACAGATAAACATGGTGGGGGATCCACGCGACGACGACGCGACCGAGGAGGGCGACGAGTTCCGCTGTACGATCTGCGACGAGACGTTCGAGGACCAGCAGTCGCTAGAACGTCACGGGGAGGACGAACACGAGGGGGGCGGGGAGTACAGCAAACAGCCCTGATCGGGTCGTTCGTACCCGTTTCGGCCACTTTCGGCAGCAAACGTTTCGCGGGCCGAAACGGATGGCGACGCCTCCGTGCCGGAGAGAACTACGAACGGCCCCACGAGCGGACGCGCCTCACGGCCGCTCGACGGGACAGTTTCGCACCCGGAACCGGTCGGTGCCCACGAGCGCCTCGATCTCGGTCCCCTCGCGGGTGCAGGCCGTCCGCGGCGGCTCGGCGAAGTGCTCGCAGCGCTGGCAGTAGCGCCGCTTCGAAACGACCCGCACTCGCTCGGCGGTCGTCTCCCCGTCGAGGCGCTCCCAGAGATCCGCGGGCGGTTCGATCGGATCGAGTTCACCGCCGGGGACCGCCGGCCACGCGGAGATCCGTTCGAGCAGGTCCGAAAACGGCGGCTCGTCGGCACCGTCGGAATCGCTCACTGCTCGCCCCGCAGCGTGGCCGACCCGAACAGCCCGCGGCCCGGCGCGAACTCCGCGAACGCCGCCTCGCAGTGCGGGCATTCGGGGGCGCTCAGCAGTCCGACGTCGATCGTCTCGTCGCACTCGCCGCAGCTCGCGGTGCGCACGCCCGCGCGGTTCGCCGCCCTCGCCAGCCCTCCGAGGCGCTCGCGATCCTCGACGTGTTCGCGCGCCGCGAGCGCGGTCGCGCCCAGCGTATCGAGGCGCTCCTCGATCGTCTCGGTGCGTTCGAGCAGCCGTTCGAGCGACGCGGCGTAGTTCTCGAAGCCCGATTCGATCCGCTCGTCGGCGGCGTCCGCGAGCTCGCGAACCGCCTCGCTCTCCTCGCGGAGCGATTCCACCTCCGATTCGAGCCGGTCGAGGTTCGCCGAAAGCTCCCCGTGATCGTGATCCGCCGGCGCTTTCGCGTCGGTCTCGCGTTTGACCTGCACGATCCGCTCGCGAACGTCCGCGAGCGCCGACTCGTAGGACGCCCCGGCTCCGGACTCGTCCATTTATCTGTTAATTACTCTATGAAAATATAAGCTTTTCTACCTGATCTTCCGCACGTCGCTGACGGCGAAGCCGGCGTCCCGAAACTCCGTCTCGAAGGTCAGCAGGTCCTCGGGATCGAGCGTCGGAAGCACGCCCCGGAACTTCGTGAGCTCCATCGTCCGGGCGAGTTCGCTGCCCCCGCGCTCCCAGCGGAAGGTGAGCGTGGCGTCGACGGCGTTTTCGAGCATCCCGCGTTCGGTCGCAGAGACGGTCGAGCGATCGAGCAACAGCACCACCAGCCCGCCCCAATCGCTCGCGGCGCGCCGGACGCCCTTGAGAACCGTCGCGACGTCCGACGCCGACCGGTCGGCGTCGGCCGCCAGCAGGTCCGTGACCGAATCGAGACAGACGAGGCTTCCGTGGGCACGTTCGCTCAAGTGCGTCGCGAGCGTCTCGAAGACGCCGTGGCGATCCCCGCGATCGCCCAGCGCCTCGATGTCGGGCGTGGCGTGTGCGTACCACTCGCGGGGCACCGGGCTCAGCCCGAAGTACGACGACGAGAGGTCGCCGAACTCGACCCCTTCCGTGGCGCGCTCGACGAACTCCCGATCGAAGGCCGTCTCGAACTCCGCGCGGAGCGCGGCGGGATCGTCGGTCAGCGAGACGTACTCGACGGTTTCGGGGCGGCCGGCCGGCGGGCCGCCGTAGTGACGTTCGAACGCCTCGGGGTCCTCGTTTCCGAGCGCGTTCATCAGCGCGCAGGTCGCGAGGAAC
Source organism: Halalkalicoccus sp. (assembly GCA_038893155.1). GTDB lineage: Archaea > Halobacteriota > Halobacteria > Halobacteriales > Halalkalicoccaceae > Halalkalicoccus. The sequence continues at coordinate 2,068 of JAWARX010000050.1, read as the reverse complement.
TCGCGCGCGCCCGCGCCCGGTTCGCCGGCTAAGAGAACGACGCTCCCCTTCGGCGGGCCGCCGCCGAGCAGCGCGTCCAGCCGGGCAACGCCGAACGGAAGCCGATCCATATCTCAACATCCCGATACGAGCGGTTAGCCCTTGTGGCCGATCCCGCCGATCGTCGCCCCCTCGTTGCGCCCGGCGACCACGCGGACCTCGCCGTCGACGCCCGCCGCGTCGAGCGCGCGCTCGCCCGCCTCGCGGGCCGCGCCCGCCCCCTCGCGGTCGGTGATACCGTAGACGACGGGCCCCCACGAGGACTGGCCCGCCCCGCGGATCGCGTGGCTCGAATCGAGTTCGCGGACGATCTCGCCCACCGGCGGTCGGTAGACCCCACCTTGTGTGTCGGCGTACCACGCGCCGTTGAGCCGGCCGATCGACGCGACGCCCGTCCCGAAGGTGTCGAGATCGCCCTCCGCGATCGCGGGCAGCACTTTCCGGGAGCTGATCCCGGTGATCTCCTCGGCGATCCCCGGGCTCGCGCGCTCGACGACCGCGCGCATGTCGGCGTCCTCCTGCTCGCCGCTCGCGCCCGGCTCGGCGTTGGGGATCACGAGTAAGAATCGCCACGCCTCGGGGATCGGGTGGCGCGCGACGACCGCCGGCACGGTCCACTCCCCGTCCCGCGGGCGTTCGGAGGTAAAGCGCGTCGCCGGATGGCCCGCATCGCAGACGAACCCGCCCGACTGGAAGGCGGCGATCCCGACGCCGCTTCGCCCGCCCCGACCGAGCCGCGGGGCCCGCTCGCGCACGCGCGGCTCGCGGTCGTACGCCCGGGCGATCCCCGACAGGACCGACAGCGCGAACTGCGTCCCGCTGCCCAGCCCGACGTGTCTCGGGAGCGCCTCGCGCACCGACACGCGCGCGCCGGGCACGTCCAGCAGCTCGACCGCCCGCCGGGCGTAGCGTTCTGCGTCCGGGTGCTCCGCGCGAACGCCCTCGGCGCGCTCACAGTCGACGACCAGCCGCGGCTCTTCGAGCGCGAGCCCGAGGCTCCCGTAGAGTCGCTCGTGGGCGAGCGAGAGGTTCTGGAACCCGAAGTGAATCCGACCGGACGTCGTGACCCGGACTGCCATCGCCGGGGGTTCGCGACTCGGAAGAAAGGGCGTTTCGACGGTGGCAACCCTAGCCGTCGGCCCTGACCAGCATCACGGGCGTCGTGGCGTGGCGCGCGACCTTGCCCGCGGTGTCGCCGAGCAGGAACTTCCCGACCGCGCTCCGGCCGCGCGCACCGAGCACGATGAGGTCGATCCCCTCCTCGGTGGCGTGATCGGTGATCACGTCGGCCGGGTCGCCCTCGAGGACGATCCCCTCGGCGTCGACGCCCGCCTCGCGGGCGCGCTCGACGACGCCAGCGGTGAGATCGTCGCCCGCCCGCTTCCGGCGACGTTCCATTTCCTGGCGCTCGGGGGCGTTCCGCGAGCGTTCGCTGACGGCCGTCGCCGCCCGCCCCGACCCGCGGTCGTCGACCACGTGCAGAACCGAGAGCCGGCTGTCGAACTTCGATGCGACCTCGATGGCGTGATCGGCCGCCCGCTCGGACTGCTCGCTACCGTCGACCGGAAGGAGGATCGTCCCGTACATACGCGACTATTCGATAACACTGCACATAGTTCCTGTGGCGAGCGTGGATCGTCGGTACAAATCACACGACAGCGTCGATCCTCGATGGATAACTATTTACGCCGGTCGTTAATCAACGACACACGATATCATGGTGCTCGACAACCCGATGATTCCGTTCGCCATCGGCGTGATCGCGGTCGTGGCGCTGCTCGTCTGGTTGAAACTGCCCGCGTTCGTGGGGCTGATCCTCGCGGCGATGGCGATCGGGATCACCACCCCCGAGGTCCCCTTCGGGGCGGTGCCCGAGGAGATCGCACAGTCCTTTGGCGACGTGATGGTGGCGATCGGGATCCCGATCCTGATGGCGGCGATCATCGGCAAGACGCTGATGGACAGCGGGGCCGCCGATCGGATCGTCCGGTCGTTCCTCTCGCTGACCGGCGAGCGAAACTCGGAGTTC
>JAWARX010000049.1:0-11113 GCA_038893155.1 Halalkalicoccus sp. | reverse complement strand
GTCGACAAATCGAAGCCGCCTCGCTGCTAGCCCCCACCATGAACCCACGGCTCGCGCGGATCTCGATCTTTCCGATCAAATCCCTCGACGCCTTCGAACCCGAGCGCGCGGAGATCACGTCTGCGGGACCGATCGCAGGCGACAGGCGCTACGCGATCGTCGACGAGGGCGGCGAGTACGTCAACGGCAAGCGCACCGCGGCGGTCCACCGCCTGCGGGCGAACTACGACGGGCCCGACCGGGTCGCGCTCTCGACGCCCGATCGCGAGCCCCGCGAGGGCGACCTGGCGGACGAGCGCGCCCGCGAAGAACTCGCGGACCGGCTCGCCGGACACTTCGGGTACCCGGTCGAACTGATCCGCGACGACGACGGAATGCCCGACGACACCGAGAACCCCGGTCCGACGGTTATCAGCACCGCGACGATCGAGGAAGTCGCCTCGTGGTTCGATCTCAGTGTGGAGAGTATCCGCCGGCGCTTTCGCGCGAACCTCGAAATCGAGGGCGTGCCCGCGTTCTGGGAGGACCGGCTCTTTTCGGATCACGGCCGGGTCGTCGAGTTCTCGGTCGGCGACGTCCGCTTTCGCGGAGTGAACCCCTGCCAGCGCTGCGTGGTGCCCTCGCGGGATCCCGACACCGGCGAAGAGTTGGAGAGGTTCCGCGGGCGGTTCATCACGAAGCGCCGCGAGACGCTGCCCGCGTGGACCGGCTCGGATCGGTTCGACCACCCCTTCCGGCTGATGGTCAACACGCGGGTTCCGGAGGGCGGTACGGTTGCAGTGGACGACCGCGTCGAGATTCACGGCGAGCGCGCAGAGTAGTCAGCGTCCGGACTGTCGCGGTTTCAGCGCGTTCACGTAGGTGTTGCCGCGGGCGTTATCGGCCCCGATATAGAGGAACAGTGCGGCGTTCGCGAGCGCGACCGCCGTGACGAACGCCCGTGCAATCGAGCCGTCGACCGGAGGGGATATGAGGAGGTCGAGCGAGAACGAAAGCCCGACCAGCGAGAGTCCGACGCCGAACGGAACGTACCAGCGGACGGTACGATCACCGATCGAAAACACGTCGATCACACCACCGACGAGGAGCAGCACACCGGCGAGTCCGAACGCCAGAAGCTGTGTGGCAGCCGCCGGATCTGGCGGCCACCCGCCCCAGAACAGAAAAACAGCGAAGAGAGCGAGCAGGACGATGCCGAACCCTGTAGGGAACGTTCGCATATTGGGGAGGTTCAGTCGGATCCTAATAACAGTACCGGCCACCCGATTTCGAAGGCGATACTAGAGGCTGACCGACCACACGGCCACGCCACCGAGGAACGCCACGACGACCAGCAGGGCCGTCCCGACCAGCCGGGCGCTCGACGGCTCGGCGTCGAGCTCGACGTGACGGCTGTCGCGGGCGATCTGGACGCCGAACCACGCCAGGGAGCCGCCGCCGAGGGCGGCCGCGATGGCCATGATCACCGCGACCGGCTCGCCGTCGAAGAGCGCGGTATCGAGAACGGAGGCGGCGAACACGGCCGCCATCAGTCCGTAGGCCACGCCGACGGGAACGTTCCACGGGACGGTTCGCGAACCGAGACGAACCGACTCTCGGACACCGCCGACGATGAACAACAGCGATGCCACAAGCAGTCCGCCCATCGAAGCGACGACGCCGGGATCGGTGATCGCCTCGGCACCGAACGCCGCGATGTAGATCCCGACGACCGCGAGCAGGAGAACGCCGAACCACGGGGCGAGCCGCTCGATCATACGCTAACTACTGTCGGAAACGAAATAGATCTACCGCTCGGCGCAGATCCCGACGAAGTTCCGCAGGATCGCGAGTCCCGTCTCGCCGCTCTTTTCGGGGTGGAACTGCGTCCCGAAGACGTTGCCCGCCTCGTTTCCGACGATCGCGGGAAATTCGATCTCGTAGTCCGTTGTGGCGACCACGCTGGCAGGGTCCTCGGGTTCGGCGTAGTACGAGTGGACGAAGTAGGCGTATTCTCCATCTACGCCCTCGACGAGCGGGTGCTCGCGCTCGACCGAGAGCCGATTCCAGCCCATGTGGGGCACCTTCTGACCCTGATCGAACCGGAGGTTCGTTCCGGGGATCAGGTCCAGCCCGAGAACGTCGCCCTCGCCGTCGTGGGCGGCTTCCTCGCTCTCGGTCAACAGCATCTGCATCCCGAGACAGATGCCGAAGACGGGTTGGCCGCGCTCTGCGGCCTCCAGTAGCGGCTCGCGGTACGGGTCGGCGTTCTCGACGCCCTCGCGAAAGGCCCCGACGCCCGGAAGGACGATCCCGTCGGCCCCCCGAAAGGTCTCGGGATCGTCCGTGATCTCGACGGCCGCGCCCGCCCGCTCTAGCCCCCGCGTGACGCTCCGGAGGTTCCCCAGCCCGTAGTCGACGATGACGACCTCCGCGAGGCGTTCAGGCGCCTCGGGGGCCGCCGTGTGCGTGCTCATACCGCCACGGAGGGGCGTCGGACTAAAGGCGTTTTCCGTCCCCCATACCATCAGTAGAAAATTTTATATATTTTTAATGTTATATCCGGGTGTGATCGATCCGAACTATCCCCGCTCCCCGCTGGATCCTCCCTTCGCTCGGATTGAGGACCGCGAGTCCGGCGCGTTCCGACTCGAGGGAGCCCTCGTCGTCCACGGCGAGAACGCCGGGGCGTGGCTCCGTTCGACGGACGCGGTCGAGGCCCGACGTTAGAACGAATCCAGACGCGACTGGTCGTTTTCACCCGCGCCGATCAGCGCCGCCGCCTCCTCGATCGTCGCGTCGAACGTCGCCTCCTGCGAGCGATCGTAGAGCATCGCGGCGGGGTGGACGCTGATCAGGATCTTTCTCGACTCCCCGCCGATCCGTCGTTCCTCGACGCTGCCCGCTTCTTTCGTCACGGCTACGTCCCGTTCCAGCAGGTGTTCGGTGGGGACCTTCCCGACGGTCACGATCAGGTCGGGATCGACCAGTTCGATCTCGCGTTCGAGATAGCCCCGGCAGTTCTCGAGTTCCTCTCTGGTGGGGTCGCGGTTCTCCGGCGGGCGACAGCGCACGCAGTTGGTGATCCGAACCTCCTCGCGGGGGATCCCGTGTTCGCGCAGTTTCTCGTCGAGCTGTGCGCCGCTTCGTCCGACGAACGGCTCGCCCTCGCTGTCTTCCTGCTCGCCCGGCGCTTCCCCGACGATCAGCAGATCGGCGTCCTCGGGCCCCGTGCCGTTGACGATCCGCGAGCGGCCCTCGACGAGTGCGGGACAGCGCGTACACTCGATTACCCGCAGTCCCTCCATGTTCTCCATGTGGGGTCGTTCGAGAGCGGGCTACAAATCCCCTCGGAACCGGTCGGCCGCCCGCGCCGCGAGCCGGGCGACCCGCAGGGGCTCGGGCCGGCCACCCTCGTGTGTGGTCGCCGAGAGCAGCTCGCGCGCCTCCGGGGCGTCGAGACCGACGGCCCGGTAGAAGAGCGCCTGTCCGTCGATCTCGATCGGTTCGCGCGGGGGCTGGCGCTCGTAGATCGCGAGGCGTTTCGAGAGTTCCTCCCCAGAGAACGCCTCGCGGAGGGGGTCCTCGAGCCCCTCGCTTTCCTCGAAGCTGACCGAACAGACCGGCCGGTCGAGCACCGTGGCGAGTTCGGGAAGATCGAGCAGGTTGTACCAGGCCGGTGCGATCCCCGCGACGAGGAGCCGCCGGACGTCCTCGCGGTCGAGCGTCGAAAAGAGCTCGGCGACGGCGTCCGTCGCGTTGAGACCGCCGACGGTGAGCGAGCCGAAGGCAAAGCCCTCCACGGCGCGGTCGGGACGGACGACCGCGCCGGCGAGCGTGCTCGGCTCGCCCGGCGAGCGGTCACCGCGGTAGGACTCGGCGACGCCCAGAACCCGCGTCCCGGTCTTCACTCGCTTTCCTTGATCTCTTCGAGCTTGGAGAGCAGTTCGTCGTTCGACGCGCCGTTATCGAACGAGACGGAGCCGTCGTGGGTGTTCTCGTTGGTGTCGACACCGCCGTCGTCCTCGAAGTCGGTGTCGTAGTCCTGGTTCTCCTGTTCGGATTCGTCGTAGCTCCCGAAGCCCATACACGAGGGTACAGGAACGCCACCCACTAAAAATCCACGCCACCCACTTTTATTCCCTCGTCGGTCGAGATATCGGCATGGCCGTCTACAACCTGACGGGGGACGCAGAGACGTTCACCTGCAACGTCTTTCTGGTCACGGGCGAGGAGACGACGCTCGTTGACGCCGGCGCGATGGCCGGGATCGTCGAGGCGATCGAAGAACACACCGACGGTCTCGACCGGGTGGTGCTGACCCACCAGCACGGCGACCACGTCGAACGCCTCGAGGAAGTGATCGACGCGTTCGATCCCGACCTGTACGCCTACGGCGACCACCCCCGCAGGACCCACGAACTCGGCGACGGCGACAGCGTGACGATCGGCGACGAACGGTGTGAGGTGATCTACACGCCGGGCCACGCCGACGACCATCTGGCGTTCGCGAGCGAGACGACGATCTACAGCGGCGACGTCGTGGTCCACGACGACGGGGCGTTCGAGGGGGGCAGTTTCGGCCGAACCGACATGGCCGGCCAGTCGCGCGAGGAGTTGATCGAGAGCATTCGGCGGATCCTGGATCGCCTGCCCGATGGCGTCGAGCACATGTACGCGGGCCACGGCGGGGAGTTCCACGGCGACGTCCGAGAGGTGATCGAGACGGCGCTCGAACGGGCCGAGCGCCGCGAGCCGAAGTACCCCGACGAGTAGTGGCGGGCGCGAGCGCGCCGGGTAGCCTTTTATGCGGCCGGCCGATGAAGGGAGCGTATGGAGATCACCGACGCCACAGCGGAGGACGCCGAAGCGATTCAGGGAGTCGCGGAACGCTCGATGGAGGCCTCCTACGCGCTCAGCCCCGAGGCGATCGGCGGGATCGTCGAGGAGGAGTTCGACCCCGATCGGATCGCCGACCTGGCCGAAAACGACGAGGCGGTCGTCCTCGTCGCGACGGATGGCGGGAAAGTCGGCGGGTTCGTCACCGCCGAGGTCGACGGCGAGGCCGGGACCCTGACGTGGCTGCACGTCGCCACCGAGTTCCGCGGCATGGGCATGGGATCGGGGCTGTTCGAAGCCGCCCGCGACCGACTCCACGAGGCGGGCGTCGAGAGCGTGCGGGCGCGCGAACTGACCGACAACGCCGAGGGGCAGGGCTTTTTCGAGTACTTCGGTTTCGAGAAGGCAGAGCAAGAGCGCATCGAGATCGCGGGCGAGGAGTTCGTCGTCGAGGTCTTCGCCGAGAACGCGGCCGAAACCGGGGGCGAAGACGAGACCCAAAACGAACCCCGAGAGACCGTCGAGACCGACGACGGCACGGTGTACATCGATCGGAGCGAGGAACTGCCCGGCGAGAGCGGACCCTTCTTCGTCGCGTACGCGGACGAGAACTACGACGAGCGGTACAGCTTCTACTGTGGCAACTGCGAGTCGATCGTCGAAGCGGTCGACGGGATGGACCGCATCGAGTGTGGAGAGTGTGGCAACCTGAACAAACCCGACGAGTGGGACGGAAGCTACCTCTGAGCGGCCGAACGGCTCACCACCACATCGATCGGCATATGCAAGCACTACTGGTTTTATAGCCGGGATCGTGACGGACGACAGACGCTGACGTCCCACCGCCGACAGCAGAGCGCCCGGTTCGGGAAACACGGGACGGTCCCCCGACGGCGAGCCCTCCGAACTCCGTCGAATTCGGCTCTCGGACCGAACGAAAATAGTATGCGAAACTTATTTTCATTGTATTATGGGTTTATTATCCTACGGTAATCGCAAAAACGCCTATCCGAGTCGACGGTCTTCGTCAGATCATGGCGACGATCGTAGAATTCACGGTGCCGGTCGAACAGTTCGCGCTGGCCGAGACCTTCGCCCGGCTTTCGGACCTCTACGTGGAGATCGAGCGCTTTGCTGCACAGGATTCGGACTCGACGATGCCGTTCGTCTGGGTCACGACCGAGGACGAGGCGGCCTTCGAGGAGGCGCTGACCGAGGACCCCACCGTCGAGGAGTTCGAGACCCTCGCGGCGTTCGATGACGAGCGGTTCTACCGGATGCGCTGGATCGAGGAGGTCGACCTCGTCATCCACCTCCTGCTCGAAGAGGAGGGCGCGATCACGCACGCCCGGTCCAGCGGCGATTCGTGGAACCTGCAGGTGATGTTCCCCGACCACGACTCGCTGTCCCGTACCTACGAGTTCTGCGAGGCGAACGGGCTCGATCTGACCGTCGGCTCCATCTACGAACTCGACAGCAACAAGGGATCGGAGTTCGGCCTCACCAAATCCCAGCACGCGACGCTCGCGAAGGCAAAGGAGATGGGCTACTACGACGTGCCACGCGAGACGACCATGTCCGAACTCGCGGACGCCCTCGACGTCTCCCACCAGGCCCTTTCCGAGCGGCTTCGTCGCGCTCACGGCAACCTCGTCGATCAGGCGCTCGTCTCCTCGACGAAGGACGCCAAAACGGAGGAATCGCCGCGAGAGCTCATCTGAGTCGCCTACCAGTCGACGCTCAACGTGCCGTCGCCGTGTGGGTCCGGGGCGATCTCCTCGTCGGTGCGCCGATCGACGACGTGGATGACGCCCCGGTCCTTGTTCGCCGGGCAGAGCTCCGCCGCGCGAACGTTTTCGTCCAGCTCCTCCTCGGTGATGAAGTACGACCGGGGCTTTGCGATCCCCGTTTCAAGATCCAGTTCCCAGTTCCGGGAGGCCTCGGCGCACTTACCCGCTCCAAAACACTTGTTGGCCTCGAAGACGATCTTGTAGGGCTTTTCTTCCACGGGCGGGGCGTCGGACTCGCCGATCTCGCTCGGACGGGGGGTCGAATCGCTCATACGAAGGAGTAGGAGCGAGCGGGCTTTCGGGTTACGGTTCGGTCACCGGCAACGCTTTGTCGACTCGCGAACCGAGGATCCGAGGTGTCCCTCGCGCTCGCGGTCGCGGTCGCGGTCGTCCTTTGGATCGGCGGGTCCACACTCGTCGGGACCGGCCTGCTGATCCGGAACGGCCATCCCGAGCTGCTCGCGGGCTACGACCCCGAAGCGGTCGAGGACCCAGAGGTTGGCCGCGTTCGCCGGGCGGTGGGTGGCCGCCCTCGGTGCGGTCGTCGTCGCGAGCGGCTTCGTTCCCCAGCCCTACTGGGACGAGTGGTTCGGTCTCTTGTCCACCGTCGTCGTGCTGCTGGCGTCGGCGGGGATCGTCCTCGGCGCGCGGCGGTACTAGCGCTCGATACTCACCGACTCGATCTCGATGGTCGTCGTCGGCTTGTCCTGTCCGTCCGTTTCGGTGCTCCCGATGGCCTCGACGACGTCCATCCCTTCGATCACTTCGCCGAAGACGGCGTGGCGGTCGTCGAGGTGGGGTGTCGGCGCGAGCGTGATGAAAAACTGCGAGCCGTTCGTGTTCGGACCGCTGTTCGCCATCGAAACCACACCTGCGGAGTCGTGGCGCAGCTCGTCGTGGAACTCGTCGTCGAAGCTGTAGCCCGGCCCGCCCCGGCCCGTGCCGGTGGGGTCGCCGGTCTGGATCATGAACTCGTCGATGACGCGGTGGAACTCGACGCCGTTGTACAGGCCGTCTCCGCGGATCTCGCCGGTCTCGGGGTCCTCCCACGTGGTCGTCTCGGGAGCGGGCTCCTCGCTCGCGGCCGGGTCGTGTTCCGCGAGGTTCAGGAAGTTCTCGACCGTGCGCGGGGCTCGCTCGTCGAACAGCTCGATGGTGATGTCGCCAGAAACCGTCGGTTTCTGGCTGCTAACCGAATCGTTGTTCGATTCGGTGATGTCGCCCTCCGTGGTGTGTAGCGTCGCGGTACTCATGCCCGAGGATTGTCGAGCGGGCGTAAAACGCTGGTGATCGACTCGGCGATTCCGATCAGGTGGATTCGACCGGCGGGTTCAGCGCGATCGCGTCCGCGATGGCCAGCGCGCCGACGAGGGAGGCGAAAACGAGCGCCGCGTGGACGCTGATCGCGAGCGTGGCGCTCGCGAGGACCGCGAGCACGAACGCCGCCGGAACGATCCCCAACAGGAGGTCGTACCGCGAAACGGCGACGGTCCGTTCGTCCGGTCGTCCCTCGATACCGTACCGACGATTTGTTCTCCGAGTCATCGGCATCACCTCGTCGTATTATTCGACGTGGTTCGTCAAAAATCCTGTCCCGAGCACCGAGATTGATGTAGGGCCCGCCCGGAGAGTGGGTATGACGACCCACAGCGCCGAGCGAACCACGCTCGCCCGGCTTCCCTCCGGAATCGAGATCGAAACGACGATCCACCGGTATCGGGGCGATCGAAGCGGGCCGACGATCTACCTGCAGGCCGCCCAGCACGGCCGCGAGATCAACGGCACCGAGGTCCTCCGGCGGCTCCACGACCGACTGCGCTCGGCCGAGCTGGCGGGCGAGGTGATCGCGGTGCCCGTCGCCGATCCGCTGACGTTCGATCGCGTTTCGTACACCACTCCCGAGGTCATCGACAGCGTCAACGCGAACATGAACCGGTCGTGGCCCGGCGACAGCGAGGGGACGATCCACGAGCGCATGGCCGCCACCCTCTGGAGCGAGGCCCGAGAGGCCGACGCCATCGTCGACCTGCACACCGGGAGCCCCGAGATGCTGACCCACGTCGTGTTCATGTACGGCGACGACGAGTCCAGAGCGCTCGCCGAAGCGTTCGGGACGGATCTCCTGCTCGCAGAGCGCGCCGGCGAGGAGGCAGACGAGGAGTGGGACCAGCGGAACTTCGACGGCAAGCTCCGCGTGGCGGCGACGAGGGCTGGAATCCCGTCGATCACGCCCGAGCTCGCCTACAACAAGCAGATCGTCGAGAGCGCGGTCGAGGCCGGCGTCGAGGGGGCGCTGAACGTGCTGCGGGATCGCGACGTCCTCCCGGGCGAGCCCGAACCCACCGGGAAGCGCCGGCTCGCGCGAAACCACCTCGGCCGGGTCACCGCGGACGACTCCGGGCTCTTCCGTGCCGACCCGGCCCTCGAACTGGGTGAGGAGATCGAGGCCGGCACGAAGCTCGGAGCGCTCTACGACCCCGCGAGCTACGAGGTGCTCCAGGAGGCGGTCGCCGATCGGGACGGCATCCTCTATGCGCTGACGAGGGAGGCGACCGTCACGGGCGGCGAGAAGCTCGCGAACGTCGCGCTGCCGATCGAGGAGGGTTAGAGCGAGGCGGCGTCGGCGCGAAGGCGCTCTGCGTACGCGAGGCGGAGTTCGCGAGCGCGCTCGTGATCGACCCGCTCGTCCCCGGCGAGTTCCTCGGCGATCGGGGCGTACCTGCTCGAATCGATCCCGAACGAGGCGAGATACGCCTCGACGGCGTCGGTGCGCCCCTCGACGATCGCCGCGCGGGTCAGATCGCGCAGCTCCTCGAAGGCGGGGATCGCGACCGTTTTCTCGCCGATTCCGAGCGAATCGCTCCCGGGGTTGGCGATTTCGAGCGAGCGGTCGGCGAGCGAGTCGACGACACCGGAAACGTCCGACAGGAGGGAAAGCAGCTGACTCGGGAGGGCGGCGTCGGGGGCGCGCCACTCGACGGTCGGCGATCCCAGTCGAAGCCGAACGGGCGTGAGGACGCTGTTTTCGGGTTCGACGTGGCGCTCGAAGGTCGCGTCGTCGATGCCGCGTTCGCTCGCGAGCGCGCGAAGCTCCTCGTAGGCGGCATCGAGCCGGGCGTTCCACTCGGTCATCGAGTCGGTGTACGCCCAGAGATCGCGGTACCGCGAGAACGCCCGTCCCGTCTCGTAGCGATAGACGTACGCCCGCGAGGAGTGTGCGAGACGCCTGCCGTCGTAGTAGGGCGAGGAGGCCACGAGCGCGAGCGTCGGGTCGAGCGCCGTCAGCAGGTTCAGCTGGTCGGGCACCGCGCGCTTGTCGAAGTGGACGTGCGTGCCCGCACAGTGTTTGGCGTACTCGATCCCGTCGCCGTACAGGCGTTCGAGGAGTCGCCCGCGCTCGCTTGTCGCCGGCATCGTCTCACAGATCAGCGGCGTACCGAGCGGGACGAGGTGTTTTTCCGCCCGGCCGGCCGCGTCGAGCCCCGCTTCGAGGACCTCCCGGAGATCCCGCCGCACCAGATCGAGATCCTCCCTCGGGGGCGTCTCGAACTCGACCATCGGCGCGACGAACTCGTGGCAGATCCGGTCGTGGGCGGCGACGATCTCCTCGCCGTCACAGAGCCGGCCCTCCGAGTCGACCACCCAGTACTCGATCTCCATCCCGACGGCCGTCCCCGGTTCGCTCATGCCTCAGGGAGTCGCCCACGCCCGAATACGTTGTCGGTGCTCCGACTCAGAACGCCCGCAGGTCGTCGAGAACGGCCTCGGCGCTGGCGCTCGAAATCGACTCGCGGGCCGCTTCGAGCCCCGCGTCGATCGATTCTACGTCCCCGCGGGCGTAGATCCGCAGGGCGGCGTTGAGCGCGACCGCGTCGGCGAAGCCGTCGGTCCGTTCGCCGGCGAGCACCTCGCGGGTGATACGCGCCGAGTCGGCCTCGACGTCGGCCACTTCGAGGTCCTCGCTCTCGAAGTCCATGCCGTACTCTCCAGTTTGGATCTCGAAGTCCGAAAAGTCCCCTGAACTCCATTCCGCGACTTTTGTGAGACCGGGCCGCACGTCGTCATAGCCCTCCATTCCTTGGAACATGAGCACCCGAGAGAGGTCCTGTTCACTTTGCTCGAACGTGTCGATGATCCGCTTTGCGAAGGGCAAATGATAGAAGCTTCCGAGGTGAACGTCGGCGTTCGCGGGGTTCGAAAGCGTCTCGATCGTGTTGACGAACGTGCGCACGCCCATCATCTCCCGGCGCTCTTCGAGGTTTGTAACAGCGGGATTGAAGTTCGGCTGGTAGTAGAACCCGAAGCCGGTCTCGTCGACCATGTCGGCGCTCTCTTCGGGTTCGAGATCGGTTCGGACATCGAGCGCGGAAAGGACGTGTTTGTATGCGGTCGCCTTCTGGGTCGGGACGCGATCGCCGCTGTGGGCGACCACCGGGGTTCCAGCGCCTGCGGCGACGATTCCGGCCCCGACGCCGAGAAGTGCAGATGTGTGTTTGCCGTCGTAG
>JAWARX010000048.1:0-11308 GCA_038893155.1 Halalkalicoccus sp. | reverse complement strand
CCGTCACCGGCCGGCTCGACCTGATCGAGGAGATCGCGGCGAACTTCGCCTCGCTGATCGACCGGTTTGGATTCATCCCGAACGGCGGGCGGATCTACTACACCAGCCGGTCGAACCCGCCCGTCTACCACCGCATCCTCGACCTGCTGGCCCACAGACGCGGGGCCGAATCGGTCTTCGAGTACCTCCCCGCGCTCGAACGCGAGTACGACTTTTGGATGGACGGGCGCGGCGCGGTCGGGCCCGGCGAGAGCCACCGTCGGGTGGTCGGGCTCGAAGAGGGCGTCCTCAACCGGTACTGGGACGACGAGGCCCGCCCGCGCGTCGAGTCCTACCGCGAGGACGTCGCGCTCGCCGAGCGCGCCGAGCGCGACGCGGCGAGGCTCTACCGGGACGTACGAGCCGCCTGCGAGTCGGGGTGGGACTTTTCCAGTCGCTGGTTCGCGGGCGAGGACATGGAGACGATCCGCACCACCGAACTCCTGCCCGTCGACCTGAACGCCCTGCTGTACGGGATGGAGCGATCGCTGTCGGGCTGGCACGACCGGGCCGGAGACCACGGGCGAGCGGCGGCGTTCGACGAGCGGGCGACGCGACGCCGCGCGCTCGTCGACCGGTACTGCTGGAGCGAGGAGGAGGGCTTTTACTTCGATCACGCGTGGACCGACGGCGGGCGAAGCGACGCGCGGACGCTCGCGGCGGCGGTCCCGCTGTTTACGGGGATGGCGAGCGAGGCGCAGGCCGACGCGGTGGCAGAGACCCTCGACGCGCGGTTTCTCGAACACGGCGGGCTGGTGACGACGCTGACCGAATCCGGCCAGCAGTGGGACTCTCCCAACGGGTGGGCGCCCTTACAGTGGATGGCGGTCGTGGGACTCGCGGGCTACGGCCACGACGAGCTGGCAAAGGAGATCGGCGGTCGGTGGCTCGACCTCAACCGCTCGATGTTCGACCGGACGGGCCAGCTGCTGGAGAAGTACGACGTGACCCGTGGCTCCGGCATGGGCGGCGGCGGCGAGTATCCGCTCCAGTACGGCTTCGGCTGGACCAACGGCGTCGCGCTCGCCCTGCCGCGGCTGTTTTACTGATACTGTCGGACGCAACCGTTCGAATCGAAGACGTGATGAGCCGCCCCCGATCGCGTTCAGGCCTCGGAACGTCGCTGGGTTCTCATCAAATTACGTCAGACGGGATGAGTCCCGCAGCCGGGACCGGCGGAAGCCGGATCACGTCCGACAGAAACGACCAGTCAGGTATGGACGGTCTTTTTATCGGGGCCGCTGAACCCACTGTATGGATTACGATCCGCTGGAGGTAGAACAGCGGTGGCGCGAGCGCTGGGCCGAGTCGGGCCGATACGAGGCGGAGGTGGGGACGAGCGACGAGGAGACCACGTTCGTCACCGTCCCCTACCCGTACCCGAGCGGCGGGATGCACATCGGACACGCCCGGACCTACACCGTGCCCGACGTCTACGCGCGTTACCGCCGCCAGCAGGGCGACGACGTCCTCTTTCCGATCGCGTGGCACGTCACCGGTACGCCGATCGTGGGCGCGGTCGAGCGCCTGAAGAAAGGCGAACGGGCACAGCTCTCGGTGCTGCGCGACACCTACGACGTCCCCGAGGACGAGCTAGTCGATCTGGAGACGCCGATGGGCTTCGCCCATTATTTCATCGAGAACCACTACAAGTGGGGGATGCGCCAGTTGGGCCTGTCGATCGACTGGCGACGGGAGTTCACCACGAACGACGAGCGCTACCGGAAGTTCATCACCTGGCAGTACGAGACCCTGCGCGAGCGCGGACTGCTGGAGAAGGGGCTGCACCCGGTGAAGTACTGCACCGAACAGGAGAACCCGGTGACGACCCACGACATCCTCGAGGGCGAGGACGTCGAGTTCCAGGAGTACACGCTGGTGAAGTTCGGGTCCGGGGGAACCGTCTTCCCGATGGCGACGCTGCGTCCCGAAACGGTGCGAGGAGTGACCAACGCATACGTCGACCCGGAGGCGACGTACGTCGAGGCGAGCGTCGACGGCGAGCGGTGGGTGATCTCGGCGGAGGCCGTAGAGAAGCTCGAACTCCAGGAGCGCGAGGTAGCGATCGAGCGCGAGGTCGGCGGCGAGGAGTACGTCGGCACGCACGTCGAGAACCCGATCACCGGCGAGGCGATCCCGATCCTGCCCGCGGGGTTCGTCGACCCCGACAGCGGCTCGGGCGTGGTGATGTCCGTCCCGGCTCACAGCCCCGACGACTACCTCGCGCTGCAGGAGGCGAAAGCCGATCCCGAGCGGCTCGAACGCCACGGGATCGACCCCGAGACGGTGGCGGCGATCGAGCCGGTCCCGATCCTCTCGATCGAGGGCTACGGCGAGATTCCGGCGAAAGAGGCCGTCGAGTCGGCTGGGATCGACTCCTCGACGGATCCCGAGCTGAAGGGCGTCACCCAGCAGCTGTACAACCGCGAGTTCCACCAGGGCGTGTTGAACGACGAGTACGGCGAGTACGGCGGGCGCGTCGTCGAGGAGATCCGCGACGAGCTGAAATCTCACTACCAGGACCGGGGCGCGTTCGACGCGATGTACGACTTCCCCGAGCCGGTGATCTCGCGGGCGGGCGGGAAGGTCGTCGTCGCCTACCAGGACACCTGGTTCCTGCGGTACAACGACGCCGAGTGGAAGGAGAAGGCCCACCGCGCGGTCGCCGGGATGGACGCGATCCCCGAGAACACCCGCGGGCAGTTCGATCACACGATCGACTGGCTGGAGGAGTGGCCCTGCATCAGGAACTACGGGCTGGGAACCCGGCTGCCGTGGGACGAGGAGTTCGTCATCGAACCCCTGTCGGACTCGACGATCTACATGGCCTACTACACGATCGCCCACCGGATCGGCGAGATCCCGCCAGCGGAGCTGGATCGGGAGTTTTTCGATACGCTGTTCTACGGAAGCGAGGCGGTGGACGATCCCGACGAACGGGCACTGGAGCTGCGTGCCGAGTGGGAGGGCTGGTATCCCGTCGATTATCGGTGCTCGGCGAACGACCTCATCTCGAATCACCTCACGTTCTACCTGTTTCACCACGCCGAGCTGTTCGACGAGCCGAACTGGCCCCAGGGGATCACCTCGATGGGGATGGGGCTGCTAGAGGGCGAGAAGATGTCCTCCTCGAAGGGACACGTCGTCCTGCCCGGCGAGGCGATCGCCGAGTACGGCGCGGACACCGTCCGCTTTTTCCTCCTGAACTCCGCCGAGCCGTGGCAGGACTACGACTGGCGGACGGAACAGGTCGAGTCCACCCGGAACCAGCTCGATCGGTTCTGGCGGCGCGCACGGGAGGTGGTCGAGATCGGCGAGGGCGAGCGCGAACTCGAGCAGGCCGACCGGTGGCTGCTCTCGAAGCTACAGGAGACGGTCGGAGCGGTCACGGAGGCGATGGAGCGATTCGAGACCCGCACCGCGAGCCAGCAGGCGTTCTACGGGTTCGAGGAGCACCTGAAGTGGTACCGCCGCCGGACGGACCTCGACCGGCCGGGCGCACGCTGGACGCTCCGGCACGTACTCGAAACCCGTCTGCGCCTGCTCGCACCGCTCGTCCCCTTCCTCGCGAACGAGCTCCACGAACAGCTCACCGGAACGCCCGCGGAAGACGCCCCGTGGCCCGAGGTGAACGAGGAGTTCGTCGATCCCGCGATCGAGAGCGAGGAGCGACTGATCGAGAGCCTGACCGGGGACATCGCCGACATCGTCGACGTGACGGGGACCGACCCCGAGCGGATCGCCGTCTACGTCGCCGCCGACTGGAAGCGTGACGTGTTCGAGACGGTAATAGAGACCGGGCCGAATCAGGGCGCGGTGATGGGCGAGGTGATGAGGGACGAGGACCTCCGCGAACGCGGGGACGCGGTCAACGACCTCGTGGGCGATCTGATCGACCTCGTCCGGGGGCGCTCCGAGGAGGAGCTCGCGGACCTGCGACGCGTCGACGAGCGCGCCGTCTACGAGGGAGCGAGCGGGTTTCTCGAACGGGAGTTCGACGCCGCAATCGAGGTCGGTTCGGAGGACGAAACCGACAGCGAGCGGGCCGGGAACGCGATCCCGCTGCGGCCGGCGATCCACATCGAGTAGCGCGAAAAGCGTTATTCTGTCGGGCGTTCTACGACGGGCATGAGCGAATCGAACGGTTCCACCGTCGAAGAAGCGCTGCGGACGGTCACGCCACCCTACCGAGGGCGACCGGATCGAGAGATGAACCTCATCGGTCTGGCCTACTTCCTCGTCCTGCTCGTGTTGCTCGTTCCCCTTTTGCCCTTCCTGCTCATCGTCTGGGTACTGACGAAGCTCTTCGGGGCGATCCGGCAGCGAGCCAGCTAGTCGAGTCCGAGCAGGTCGAACGGGTAACCGTTGTCGTTCTCGTCTGCGTGCTCGTAGACGACGTGGGCGGCGGCCACGTCCTGGATCGCCAGCCCCGTCGAGTCGAACACCGTGAGGCCGTCCTCGGGGGTTCGTCCCTCCCGGTCGCCGACGACGATCTCGCCGATCGCGGCGTGGATGTCCTCGTCGGTCAGGGTGCCCTCGGCGTAGGGCACGTTGATCTCGCCCGAGTGGGTGGTCTGGGCGTGGTCGTCGATGACGAGTTTCGAATCGAGCAGGACCTCGTCGGCGATCTCGTGTTTGCCCTCGGCGTCCGCGCCCATCGCGTTGACGTGGGTGTGTTCGCCGACGGCCTCCCGGGAGACGATCGGCTCCTCGACGGGGGTAACAGTGGAAAGGACGTCACACGAGGCGGCCTCCTCGATCGACCCGCCCGAGACGTCGAAGCGATCGGAAAAGTGCGAGACGAAGCGCTCGACGCGCTCTTCGTCCAGATCGCTGATTATCACTGACTCGATCGGGCGAACCTCGGCGATGGCTTCGAGTTGCGTGTAGGCCTGTGCGCCCGCGCCGACGATCCCCATCGAACTCGCGTCCTCGATCGCGAGGTGGTCGGTGGCGACCGCGGCGGCCGCACCGGTGCGCTGCATCGTGAGTTCGGTCCCGTCCATGATCGCAAGCGGGAACGCCGTCTCGGGGTCCGAGTAGATCATCGTGCCCAGCACGGTCGGCAGGTCGTGGTCCGCGGGGTTGTCGGGGTGGACGTTCACCCACTTGAGTCCGGCGGCGTCCCAGCCGTCCGTCGAGAGGTACGCGGGCATCGAGCGGAAGTCGCCGTTGTACTGGGGCAGGTCGATGTAGGATTTGGGCGGCATCTGGGCGTCGCCGCGCTCGTAGGCCGCGAAGGCGTCCTCGATCGCGGGGATCAGCTCCGAGAGGCGCGCGTTCTCGACCACGTCGTCGCTGTTCAAAAGTAGCGTCTGCATGGGCGGCGAATATTGCGGGACCCTCTTAGTTCCATCTGAACGGCGACACCGCGGGGACGGCTGGGAAGAACAGTCCGAACCGGTCGCGCTACGCGGGAATCGACGCCTCCTTTCGCTCCCAGTGGCGGTGCGTGCCGATGGCGTCGGCGAACGCCTCGACGAACGCGCCGAGGTCCGCCGCGCTTCGGCTCGTCACGACGCCGGTGTCCGAGACGAGGTCGTCCCCGGAGAGCTCGATCTCCGGGAGGTCGACGAGTTCGAGCAGGTCGGTCCCCTCGCCGAGCGCGCCGACCGGCTTCTTGTGCTTGAACGCCTCCGCGACGAAGTGCTTTGCCGCGCCCTGTCCCTTGAGGGCGTCGACGCTTTCGCTGCCTCCGGGAACGAACACCGCGTCGTACTCGATCGAACCGGTCGCGACGTGGTTCTTGTCGACCGCCACCTCGCCACCGCCGTCGGCTCCCGTCCGCGAGCCGAGCACCCGCGAGACGATCGTGATCTGTGCGCCGCGCCCTTCGAGCGCCGACGTCACCGCCTCGACCTGCTCTGCGTCGAACCCGTCGTCGAGCAGGACGGCGATCTGGCGTGACTCGATCGTGTCGGTAACCGTGTTCTCCATGCTGAGGGCGGGCGAGCGCTCGTCGTGATCCGGGAGGTGCTCGCCGGGCTCCTCGGGCGGCTCGACGCCGATCCCCTCGGCCGCCCGTACCGCGAGCTCGTGGTCGACGTTGTTCAGGATCTCGTAGACCATCCGCTCGCGGACCGCCTCGTTCTCGACGTTGCCGAGTTCGAAGTGGGCCGCCTCGATGATGTGCTGTTTTTCGGCCTCGGACTGGCTGTTCCAGAACAGCCGCGCCTGGCTGAAGTGGTCCCGGAAGCTCTCACTTCGCGCGCGGACCTTCTTCCCGTCGACCTTCTCGGCGTGGTGGACGTAGCCGCCCTCCTCCTCGGTCGCCTCGCGGGGGTAGTCGTCCTCCAGGGAGTTCGGCGAGTAGGAGGTCTTGCCCTTGTTGATCGTCTGGCGCATGAAGCCGGCGCGCTGGTTGTTGTGGCGTTTCGCGACCGGCCGGTTGATCGGGATCTCGTCCCAGTTGGCCCCGCCAAAGCGGTTGAGCTGGGTGTCCTGATACGAGAAGAGCCGTCCCTGAAGCAGGGGATCGTTCGAAAAGTCGATCCCGGGGACGACGTTTCCGGGGTGGAACGCGACCTGCTCGGTCTCGGCGAAGAAGTTGTCGACGGTCTCGTTCAGCACCAGCTTCCCGATGGTTCGAACGGGGACCTCCTCCTCGGGGATGATCTTCGTGGGGTCGAGCAGGTCGAAGTCGAAGCGGTCGGCCTCGTCTTCCTCGACGATCTGGACGCCGAGCTCCCACTCGGGGTAGTTGCCGCTCTCGATGGCGTTGTACAGGCCGTTTCGGTTGTAGTCCGAGGCCTTCCCCCAGAGCTTGGTCGTCTCGTCCCACACTAACTGGTGGGTGCCGTACTTGGGCTTCCAGTGGAACTTCACGAACCGCGAGTCGCCCTCGTCGTTGACGAAGCGGAACGTGTGGACGCCGAAGCCCTCCATCATCCGGTAGCTTCGGGGCAGGGCGCGGTCTGAAAGCACCCACAGGAGCATGTGCGCCGTCTCGGGGGTGAGCGAGGCGAAGTCCCAGAACGTGTCGTGGGCCGCCGACGCCTGTGGCGTCCCCGTGTCGGGCTCGGGTTTGATCGCGTGGACGAGGTCGGGGAACTTGATCGCGTCGTGGATGAAAAAGACCGGCATGTTGTTGCCGACGAGGTCGTAGTTGCCCTCCTCGGTGTAGAACTTGGTGGCAAAGCCGCGAACGTCTCTTACAGTGTCGCTCGACCCGCGCGAGCCGACGACGGTCGAGAACCGCGTGAACACCGGCGTCTTCTGCTCGGGATCCTGCAGGAACTTCGCCTTCGTCAGTTCGGAGATGTCGTCGTACTCGCCGAGATCGGGGTCCTCGTACGGTTGGAAATATCCGTGTGCGCCCGTCCCGCGGGCGTGGACCACGCGTTCGGGGATCGACTCGTGGTCGAACTGGGTCATCTTCTCCCTGAAGTGAAAGTCCTCCATCAGGGTCGGCCCGCGCTCGCCGGCTTTCAACGAGTCGTCGGTGTGGCTGACGCGCACCCCGTGATCGGTCGTCAGGTGCTCGCCGGCGTGGTCTTCGCGTACCTCATCGAGCTGTTTTCGTTTGCGTTCCTCGTCGAGCTCCTCGCGGCCCTCGTCGCTGGTTCCGTGGAGCTCCTGCTGGTCGACGTTGCTGGGTCCGTCGACGCTCTCTTTGTGTTTCGTGGTCTCCTCGCCGATGTCGTCGCCGTCTGTGCCGTGTTCTTCGCCACTCATAGTAAGGACTGTCCGACCGGTTAGCGATTCGAGAAGAGAATAAAGCCACGGCGGTCAACTGCCGGCACGATAATACGGGTTGGACGGACGGCGGGACGGCTACGAACTCGGGTCAAAACCCGAACGTCCGGTACAAGCGCGCTATCCGACCGAGCTTTGCTCGGTCGGGCGCCGAAATCGCTCCTTCGTCGCGACTTCGTTTCGCGGGTTACACCCGCTCGACCGTTCGCGGTTCGAACGAAATGAGAACCGCGCTCACATCGACTTCGTCGAGCAAAGCTCGACGGCCTATGAAAATCGGTCTTCGACCGATGTTACATCGCGCCGCCCATGCCGCCCATGCCGCCCATGCCACCCATGCCGCCGCCGGGTGCGCCTTCCTCGTCGTCGCCCTTGTCCGTCGAGAGGTCGCCGGCGGAGATGATGTCGTCGATCTTGAGCACGAGGTTGGCCGCTTCAGTAGCACTTGTCAGCGCCTGCTCTTTCGCGTGGGCCGGCTCGACGACGCCCGCCTCGAAGGTGTCCTCGACGTCGCCCGAGAACACGTTCAGGCCGGCGCGCGAGTCGCCGGATTCGTGAGCCGCACGCAGGTCCACCAGCGTGTCGATCGAGTCGAGGCCGGCGTTCTCCGCGAGCACGCGGGGGACGAGTTCGAGCGCGTCCGCGAAGGCCTCGACGGCCAGCTGTTCGCGACCGCTCACGCTGTCTGCGTAATCGCGAAGCCGCGAGGCGAGTTCGACCTCGATAGCCCCGCCGCCCGCGAGCACCCGCCCGTCCGAGACGGTCTGGGCGACCACTTCGAGCGCGTCGCTGATGCCGCGTTCGAGCTCGTCGACGACGTGCTCGGTCGATCCCCGAAGGAGGAGGGTGACGCCGTGGGCGTCCTCGCCCGTGACATAGAACATCTCGTCCGTCTCGTCGCGGACGACGCTCCCCTCGCCGAGGTCAGCAGTCGAGACGCTGTCGAGATCGGAGACGATCGAGGCGTCGAGCACCTCCTTCAGGAACTCCAGATCGCTCTTTTTGGCGCGCCGAACGGCCAGAATGCCCTCCTTCGCGAGGTAGTGCTGGGCGAGGTCGTCGATGCCCTTCTGGCAGAAGACGACGTTCGCGCCCGTCTCCTTGATCTGCTCGACCTTCTCTTTCAGCTGGGCCTCTTCCTGATCGAGGAACTGCTGGAGCTGGTCGGGGCTGTCGATGCTGACGTTGGTGTCGGCGTTGGCCTCCTCGACCTCGATGGCCTCGTTCAGCAGGAGGACCTTCGCGTCCTCGACCTCGGCGGGCATGTCGTCGTGAACGGGGTCCTTGTCGACGATGGCACCCTCCAGAAGCTCGCTTTCGCTCGCGGAGCGGCCGGTCTGGGTCTCGATCTCGAGGAACTCCAGGTCGACGACGTTCTCGCCCTCGTCGGTCTCGACGGTGACCTGGGAAACGGCGTCGACGATCAGCTGGGCGAGGTGCTCCTTGTTGAGCTCCGCGCCCTTGCCGGTCATCGAGGTCTCCGCGACCTTCTTCAGGAGCTCCTCGTCGCTCGCGTCGACGCGCTCGGCGATGTCGTCGACCTCTTCGCGGGCCTGCTCCGAGGCCATGTGGAAGCCCTTGATGATCGCCGTCGGGTGGATGTCCTGCTCGAGGAGGTCCTCGGCGTTTTTGAGAAGCTCGCCCGCGATGGCGACCGCGGTCGTCGTCCCGTCGCCGGCCTCGTCCTCCTGGGTTTCCGCGACCTCGATGATCATCTCCGCGGTCGGGTTGTCGATGTCCATCTCCTTGAGGATGGTCACGCCGTCGTTGGTGATGGTGACCGACCCCATCGAGTCGACGAGCATCTTGTCCATCCCCTTGGGGCCGAGCGTCGAACGGACGGATTCGGCGACCGCCCGTGCCGCAGAGATGTTGTAGTCCTGCGCGTTGCGGTCCTGTACGCGCTGTGCGTCCTCGCCCATGATGATCATGGGCTGACCCTGCTGCATTCGCTGGCTCATAGTCACCCGAATCGTTGTTTGTGGTTCTATATAAAAATACCGATTATAGCGAGAGGCGCGGATTCCGACGAACGGTCCAAACCGGTCGAAGTGCCTGATTTCCGGCATGTATTGGTGTTTCGTGCCATATGTTATCAGAGATCTTCGAACCGAAGGTGGGGCGATTGGCGACTGTTTAAATACGAACGCAGCCCGGTGGGTCGGTGCGAACGCTGGCGGCAGTTTCGCCGCCCGCGCGAGGAGGGCGGGGAGGGGCAGGTCACAAAGAGCAGCCGCCGCGAGCGAACAACGTGAGCGAGCGGTAGCACAGGGCGACCGTAGGGAGCCCTGTGCGCTTTTGTGACCAGAAGTCGAAGATTTCTGGCTGAATAGCCAGAATACGGAGCGTTCCGGCGATGGTCCAGCTTTTGCCAGTGAGCGAAGCGAGCGCAGGAAAAGCTGCGTTCCGAAGGTTCATACCCGGTCGGGAGCTACAGAACGTAGTATGGCCAGCGCCGAGAATCAGGAGCTCGTCGGCCGTTTCGAGGAGTTCTATCGGACCTACTACCACGAGGAGATCGGTACCCTGGCACAGCACTACCCGAACGAGCAGCGTTCCCTGTACCTCGACTGGACCGACCTGAACCGCTTCGATCCCGACATCGCCGACGACTTTCGCAACCAGCCCGAGCAGATGCAGCCCTACGCCGAGAAGGCGCTTCGTCTCTACGATCTGCCGGTCGACGTGAGCCTCGGGCAGGCCCACGTCCGGGTGCGCAACCTCCCCGGCGCGACCGACATCCGGGAGATCCGCGCGAAGAACGTCAATTCGCTCGTCGAGGTGCGCGGAATCGTCCGCAAGGCCACCGACGTCCGCCCGAAGATCCAGCAGGCCGCCTTCGAGTGCCAGCGCTGTGGCACCCTGACTCGAATCCCCCAGACCGGCGGCGATTTTCAGGAACCACACCAGTGTTCGGGCTGTGAACGACAGGGTCCCTACCGGATCAACTTCGACCAGTCGGAGTTCATCGACGCCCAGAAGCTCCGCGTCCAAGAGAGCCCCGAGGGGCTTCGCGGCGGCGAGACGCCCCAGAGTCTGGACGTCCACATCGAGGACGACATCACGGGGAAGGTCACCGCGGGCGATCACGTCCGCGTGACGGGCGTGCTGCACCTCGAACAGCAGGGCTCGAATCAGGAGAAATCCACCATGTTCGACATCTACATGGACGGCCACGCGGTCGAGGCCGAAGAGGAGCAGTTCGAGGACATGGAGATCACCGACGAGGACAAGCAGGCCATCGTCGAGCTCTCCTCGGATCCGGACATCTACGAGCGGATGGTCGACAGCCTCGCGCCCTCGATCTACGGGCACCGACAGGCCAAACTCGCGATGACCCTCCAGCTGTTCTCTGGTGTGACGAAACACCTGCCGGACGGCTCGCGCACCCGCGGGGACCTCCACATGCTGCTGATCGGGGACCCAGGTACGGGAAAGAGCCAGCTGCTACAGTACATCCGCAACATCGCGCCCCGGTCGGTGTACACCTCCGGGAAAGGCAGCAGTTCGGCGGGGCTTACGGCCGCCGCCGTGCGCGACGACTTCGGCGAGGGCCAGCAGTGGACCCTCGAAG
>JAWARX010000047.1:0-8981 GCA_038893155.1 Halalkalicoccus sp. | reverse complement strand
GAAGCGGGAGATTTGCGTCATAGACACTCGCATCCTCCCGCTTCAACTCCTTTGATTTACTGACTCGTTCCGCCGCCGTCTAGTGATTCAACGCAGCCCCTAATCCCTATTAATCAGCCGTGTACGGACCCGCTCCGAGGCTGTCGTGTGTCGTCCTCATCTCCGAATTCAGCATTCCGCTTCGATTCGACACAGTGGTTCGACGAAGTCTTTCGAACCCCGATTCAGGACTGACGTCCGCCGATTTTCGCAGACGGCGAAGTGCCGCGGCGACCGGACCCGACGGTCGGCTCCCCTGATGCGGAGTATTCGGAGTTTATTGTAACATCGATAACTGGTCACGGGGCGGACAGCCAGCCTGACGAACAAACAACAAACTCCGTATGTAACACGGCTCTGAAATCTATGACTGGCCGAGAGGTTCCAACAGAGCTGAAGACTCGTAGTTCGTGGAGAAGCCGGTCGGTTCGTACTACTAGACCATGTGAGCCCTGGATTCAAGCCCGATTCGAGGGCATGGAGTCTATATGAATCGTTCTGACCTCCCCGCCGCCGGATTCATCGACTCGAGTGGCGTCCGGTCGACGAGCGCGACGACCTGAACAGTCGGCTCCAGCAAGCGTTGCTCTCCGAGTACGACGTCTTCGTCTCGCTGCCCACCTACCGGAACAATCGGCGGCTTCGCGTGGTTCTACTGAATCCGTTTACCGACGAACCGACGATCGCAAGCTCGATTCCGCCGGAGTCCGTAGATCGGGTATGATCCCGCTGCTCGAGATGCGCTGGCGCGACGGGGTGTTCGCCCACTGGCCGGTCGAT
Organism: Halalkalicoccus sp.; assembly: GCA_038893155.1. Classification (GTDB taxonomy): domain Archaea; phylum Halobacteriota; class Halobacteria; order Halobacteriales; family Halalkalicoccaceae; genus Halalkalicoccus. The sequence continues at coordinate 8,162 of JAWARX010000047.1, read as the reverse complement.
CCCGAGACCGTCTCCCGAACGCTCCCCGAGGGGCTGTCGATCGCCACCCACGACGGACGGGCGTGGCTCGGGGTCGTCGGCTTCGAGATGACGGGGATCCGTCCGCGCGGGGTGCCACGGACGCTCGGCCGGTCGTTTCCCGAACTCAACCTCCGGACGTACGTCGACCGCGGGGACGAGCGCGGCGTCTACTTCTACAACCTCGACGCCGACGACCGCCTCTCGGTGGGCCTCGCCCGCCGGCTCTTTCGCCTGCCGTACTACCGCGCGCGGATGAGCCTCGACCCCGGCGTCGAGACGCGGCTTCGCAGCCGGCGGGTCCACCCGGGCGTCCCGCCCGCGCGGTTCGACGGCCGCTACCGGTTGCGTTCGGATCCCGAGGAAGCAGCGAGAGGGAGCCGGGCGGCCTTCTTCGTCGAGAACTACCGGTTTTTCACGAGCGACGACCGGGGGCGGCTCTGGCGCGGGACGATTGCCCACCCGCCGTGGGCGGTCGCGCCCGCGGAGCTGACGGTGAGAAGAAACGACCTGTTCGAGGCAAGCGGGTTCGATTCGCCGGGGGGCGAGCCGGTCGTCCACGGCTTCCGGTCGATCGACGTGCGCGCCGGGCCGATCCGGCGGGTCTGAGCGGGGGGTCACTCGTCGGCCAGTCCCCACTCCCCATCGACGAGGCGCTCGCTCGTAAGCTCCTCGCCGTTGCCGAGCACGCGAACGGCGAACGCCTCGCCGTCGCGTTCGACCTGCACGTCGAGCGCGAGCACGTCGGCGGTGAACCCGGTTTCGAGCGGGTCGGGCGCCTCGCCGCTCTGAGCTACGCGGTAATCGTCGTATCCGATCCACGTCGAGGCCTCGATGGTGCCGTCCTCGCCGTAGACGTCGACGTCGAGCCCGTCGTCGGTCTCGCTTTCGACCACCTGGAGGGTGTACGTCTGCATGACCATAGCCGATCTGGCGGCGTGCGGCCGAAAGGAGTTGAGCCGGCACTCGCAAGCCCCGTTAGACGAACTGCAGGAGGTCGTCGCGGCGCTGCTCGCGCAGGTGGGTTTCGAGCGCCTCGCGTAGCGGGTCGAGGCGCCCGCGTTTCGCGGAGATCGGTACGATCGTATCGCGCCACTGCTGCCACGGTGCGACCAGTCCGAGCCTGTCACACAGGGCGTCCAGTCGCTCGTCGCGATCCTCGACCTTGTCCATCTTGTTGACCGCCACGATCGTGGGGACCCCCACCTCGCGCAGAAATCCGAACAGCTCGACATCGTGGGGGATCTCTCCGCGCTCCTCGTGGCGGTCGATGATGTCGATTACGGCCTTGCCGTCGACCACGAGCACGGCCACGAGGATCTCCTCGCTGTACTCCTCGATGTACCGGACGATGTCGGTCTTGATCGCCTCGCGGGCCTCCTCGTCGACGCCCTCCATGAACCCGAACCCCGGCAGGTCGGTGAACAGGAAATCCTCGCTGGCCCAGTCGTAGTGGTTCGGCGAGCGGGTCACGCCGGGTTTCTTGCCCGTACTGAACGTGTGGCCCGTAAACGCCCGCATCAGCGTGGACTTGCCGACGTTCGACCGGCCGACGAAGACGATTTCGGCGCTCCGGTCCGGTCGCTCTTCGAACATACGTCGGGTAAGCGCACGAGGGCAGTTATACTGTGTGTTGTCGCCAGACCGGCTCGGATCCATACGAGGGGTATTTGGACCCCCCGGCGCAATCGGTGGTGTGCGACTGGTACAAGTCACGATCCCGGCGGGCAAGCGCGAGACGGTGCTGGGCGCGCTCGACGACGAGGGGATCGACTACGTCGTGACCGACGAGACGAGCGGTCGGAAGTACACCGCCGTCGTCTACTTTCCGCTGCCGACGAACGCCGTCGAGCCGGTCCTCGATACGCTCCAGGAGATCGGCATCGAGGAACAGTCCTACACCGTGGTCGTCAACGCCGAAACGGTCATTTCGCGACGGTTCAGCGAGCTAGAGGAGGAGTACGCCTCGAACGATATCGGCGAGGACCGCATCTCGCGCCAGGAGCTCCGCACGAAGGCCGACGAGCTGACCCCGACGTTTCCGATCTACGTGACGATGACGCTCATCAGCGCGATCGTCGCGACCGCCGGCTTGCTGTTGGACTCGCCCGCGGTCGTCGTCGGTTCGATGGTGATCGCACCGCTGATCGGGCCGGCGCTGGGCGCGAGCGTCGGCACCGTCATCGACGACCACGAGATGTTCCTCGACGGCCTCAAATACCAGGCCCTGGGGGTCGCGATCGCCATCGTCGGCTCGGCGATCTTCGCGTGGGTGATGAAGACCGCCTCGATCGTCCCGCCCGGGCTCGACATCCAGTCGGTCAGCGAGATCAACGAGCGCCTCGCGCCCAACCTGCTCGCGCTCGCGATCGCGCTCGGCGCGGGCGTCGCGGGGATCATCAGCCTCTCGCCCGGCGCGTCGGTCGCGCTCGTCGGCGTGATGATCGCCGCCGCGCTCATCCCGCCCGCGGGTGCGGCGGGGATCGCGCTAGCGTGGGGCGAGCCCTTCCCCGCGCTGGGCGCGACGGTGCTCGTGTTGGTCAACGTGCTTTCGGTAAACCTCGCGGGGCTGCTGACGCTGTGGTACACCGGCTATCGCCCCGACGCGTGGTTCCAGATCGACGAGGCCAAACGCGCGACGGTGAAGAACGTCGGCGGGTTCGCACTCGCGGTGCTCGTTCTCTCGGCGTTTCTCGCGGGCGTCACCTACACCGGCTACCAGAACTCCACCTTCGAGACGACCGTCGACGAGACGGTCGCGACGACGGGCGGCGAGTACGACGAGCTCGTCGTACTCGAAACACAGGTGCGGACGTCGAACGCGCCGTTCGAGCAGCCCGAGCGCGTCGTCGTCACGGTCGGCCACAGCCCCGGAACGGATCCCCCCGAGATCGCAGCGGAGCTTCGAGAGCGCATCGAGTCCCAGACCGACCGCTCCGTCCCGGTCGAGGTGCGCTACACCGAGGTCGACACGGCCGACTGAGCCTGCCTGCAACACCCTTTTTCCCGCCTCGAAGCTATCCACTCGCGTGCGACTGCTCCGGATCCTCGTCGACGAGCGCGACAGAGAGGCGATCGTCTCGGTGCTCGAAGACGAGGACGTCGATTACGTCATCAGCGGCGAGAGCGCGAGCGGCGACGCCGTCCTCGTCGAATTTCCGCTGCCCGAGGACGCCGTCGGCGACATCTTACGAAAGCTCGACGAGTCGGGCTACGAGGACACGTACACGGTTATCAGCCAAGTCGAAAGCGCCCACACGCCCCACAGCGAGGCGCTGATGGACCGCTACGCGGACGACTTCGACCCGCTGACGCCCCGCGAGCTCAGCTCGAAGGCCCGGGACATGAGCAACGATCCCACCTCCTTTCTCGCGCTCATGGTGCTCGCGGCGTGGATCGCCACCGCCGGCCTGCTCAGCGACTCGCCCGCGATCGTCGTCGGTTCGATGGTGATCGCGCCCATCGTCGGGCCGGCGCTGACCGCGAGCGTCGGGGCCGTGCTGGGCGATCGCGAGATGCTCGCCGCGAGCGTCCGGTTGCAGGCGATCGGCCTCGTCAGCGCGGTCCTCGGGGCAGGCGCGCTGGCCGCGCTCGTCCGCTGGGGGCTGTTCGCCCAGCCGGATCTCGCGGTCGGCTCGATCGAGCTCATCGGGGTCCGTATGTCCCCGACGCTGCTGGCGCTGGTCGCCGGCACCGGTGCCGGGGCGGCGGCGGCGTTCGGGCTCACGACGAAGGGTCCGATGTCGCTGATCGGCGTGATGATCGCCGCCGCGCTCATTCCCACCGCGGCGGCGACCGGGATCGCGATCGCGTGGGCCGAGCCGCTGATCGCGCTCGGAACCGCCGTGTTGCTCGTCGTCACCCTCGTCGCGATCAACGTCGCGGGAGCGGCCGTCCTGTTCGCGCTCGGCTACCGGCCCGATCGCCCGCTTCTGGCGGGGTCGTGGCGGACGCCGAAAACCGTTCTCACCGCCATCGTGCTCGTCTCCGCAGTAGTGCTCGCCGGCGGCGCGACCGCCGTCCAGCTAGACCACGAGCGGACGGTCCACGGGGCGGTCGACGCCGAGATCGCGGAGCACGAGGACGTCGAGGCGATCGGCGTGCAGATGGAGTACGCGGACCTCTCGCCGGTTACCGGTCCCGCGACGGTGACGGTGATCGCGAGCTACGAGGGTGAGGGCGACCCGCCCGAGGGCGTCGCAAGCGACATCCGCGAGCGGATCGACGAGCGAAGCGACCGCGAGACGACGGTCCGGGTCCAGTTCCAGGAGTACCAGAGCGCCCCCTGATCGTATCACCGAATCCCACAAAACGATTTTTGTCCTTGTGGGGAGAACAGATAAGACGAGATTTCCATGACCGAATCACAGCCCTCCGAACGGAGAGAGTGGATCGCAGGTGCGATCAGCGAGTCCGCACGCGAGCCGATAAAGGAGATCGTCAAGGAGGCCATCAGGGAGGTCGAAGCCGAATCCGAACCCGAGGCGGTCGAACGGTCCGAGGAGACCGGCGGCGGTCGCGGCCTGCTCTCGACGCTGTTCGTGCTCGCGGCCATCGTCGGGATCGCCTACGCGCTCGGCCGGCAGTTCGATTCGGCCGAGGAGCTGGGCGAAGAGGCCGGGGAGCGAACCCGCGAGACCACGGCGTCGGCGACGGATCGAGCCGAGGAACCGAGTGCTGCGGGTCGGACGGAGGCGATCGCGGCGACGGTGACGGAGGTCACGAGCACGGTGACCAATCAGGTCAAGTCGATCGCCGACCGGACCGAACACACGATCGAGGAGCGCGCGCAAGAGGCGGTCGAGGCCGCCGAAGACGTCGACGAGCGCGTCGAAGAAGCGACCGAGCAGGCCGAAGAGTACGCCGACGAGGCCGCAGACGAGATGGAAGCGGCGGGCGAGGAGGTAGACGAGGAGCTCGAGGAGGCGAAAGAGAGCGACGAGGAGCTTCAGGCGGAGCTCGAATCCGACGAGGACGCGGACGCGGAAACCACTGAAGAGTGAACTACCGGGACTGCTCGAAGGGGAGCGTCGGCTCGTAGCCGACCGCCTCGATCGCGCCGTCGAGTAGCTCCTCGATTCCGTCGTCCGCTTCGACGCTCAGATAGAAATCGGCCTCGATGTCTCGCGAGCGGTCGGCCTTGCTACAGACGGTGAGCACCGGAACGTCGAACTGCGATTCGATCGCGTCCCGGAGCGTGAGCTGCGCATCGAGGGGATAGCCACACGCCGCGCTCGCGTCGACGAACACGAGCACGCAGTCCGCGAGGTGGGTCAGCGCGCTCACGGCCTGGGACTCGATCTCGTTTCGCTCCTCGGGAGGCCGATCGAGCAGTCCGGGGGTGTCGACCAGCTGGTAGCGGACGTGATCGCGCGTGAGGTGACCCACGCCGATGCCCTTCGTGGTGAAGGGATACGTGGCGGTCTCGTGACGGGCGTTCGTAACGTGGTTGACGAACGTCGACTTGCCGACGTTCGGGTAGCCGGCGACGACGATCGCCGGCTGGTCGGGGTCGATCTCGGGCAGGGTTTTCAACCGATCTCTGGCCTCGCCGACCGCAAGCAGGTCGTCTTCGACCTCCCTGACCACGCTCGCGAGCCGGGCGAACGCCTGCTTTCGGTGTTTGCGCGCGAGGTCGGCGTCGGTACGGAGCTTGCCCTGGTACTCCCGGCCGATCTCCTTCGTCTTTCGGCTCGCCCATCCCACCTCCGAGAGGTGCTGTCGGAGCTCGTTTACGTCCACGAGCGCGTCGGCGAGCTCGTAGTAGAAGGGGTCGACGGTGTCGAAATCGGGCCACGACGTGACGACGTTTTCGAGGTTGTCCGAAAGGACGTTCGAGGCCGTCTGGAGCATGGACTGCTGGGCCTCCGCGCCGTGTTTCGCCCGGCCGGCGCGAGCCGCCCGCGAGAACGCCTTGTCGATGAGTTCCTCCGACCGCGGGGTCGTCGGAAGGTCCTCGAAAATCATACCGGGCGTTACGAGCGCGCGATATAAAAGCGCGTGTATCGTCGGATTCGGCGGGGGGCTTTTGCCATCCCGCGGCCAACGGACAGCCATGACGGACTGGCGCGCGGTCGGCTACGGCTTCGTGGTGACGTTTCTGGTCGGGGCGATCGGCCTCGCGATCCCCGGCCTGGGCCAGCTGACGGCGGGGCTGGTCGGCGGGTTCGTCGCGGGCTACGTCGCCGGCGGCGGCCTCGCCCGGGGCTTCTGGCACGGCCTGCTCGCAGGGAGCCTCGGCGGGCTGATCGTCGGACTCCTGCTCTGGCTCGCGATCGCGGTCGTCGGACTGGCGGGCGGCCCGGTCGGCGGCGCGGCGGGCGGGATCGCCGGCTTCGGCGTCTTCGCGATCGCGGCGCTGCTCGCGCTCGTGATGGCCGTAGAAAGCGCCGTCGCCGGTGCGATCGGCGCGGTCTTGAAGAGCTAAGTCCGGTCGGTCCGAAGACGGGGTATGGCAGAGATCGACGCCGACAGCCTGCTGCCGAACGAACACGTAAAAGAGGCGGTCGCGGCGGGCGAGGTGACGCAGCTCTCTCGCGGCGCGTCGAACCGCTACGCCGAGGAGGGCGACACGTTCGAGCTGGACGACGAGGTCTTCGAGGTCGTCGCCGCGGAGGAGCGAACCCTCGGCGATCTGACCGACGAGGACGCACGCCGGGAAGGATCCGAGGACCTCGAGAGCTACAGGGAACGGATGGTCGCCGTTCATCCGGGCGACTTCGAGTGGGACGAGGAAAGCGAGATCGTGAGCTATCGGTTCGAACGCCGGTAGCGCGCTACCGCCTGTCGTCGAGCTCCGCACGCAGGTCCGCGAGATCCATCCCCTTCATCGAGAAGAGCACGAGCAGGTGATAGAGCAAGTCGGCGGACTCTGCGGCGATCTCCTCGCGCCGGTCGTCTTTCGCGGCCAGGATCACCTCGGTGGTCTCCTCGCCGAGCTTTTCGAGCACCCGGTTTTCCCCCTTCTCGTGGGTGAACAGCGAGGCCGTATACGAGTCCTCGGGCAGGCGCTCCTTTCGCTCCTCGATGACCGCGAACACCTCGTCGATAACGTCTCCGTCGTCGGAGCCCCGAGCCGCGCCGCCCTCCGCACCGTTCATACCCCTTCTCCCACGAGGTCACCCATCTCGCGGATGTCGGTGAGCTCCTCGAACTGCGTGGCGTCCTGTCGGCCCTGCTCGAAGACGGTCTCGGCGATCTCGATCGGGGCGTTCGTGCGCGCGGCGAGCGCGAGCGAGTCGCTCGGGCGGGCGTCGACGACGACCGAGCTTCGGGGCCCCGCGACGTGCAGGTCGGCGATGTAGGTCCCCTCGTCACTGATCGAGCTGATCTCGACGCGTTCGATCCGCCCGCCGAGCTCCTCCATCACGTCCAGAAGCAGGTCGTGAGTCAATGGGCGGCCGATGTCGTAGGCGTCCATGCCGTGGGCGATGCTGTTTGCCTCCTCGAAGCCGATGAAGATCGGCAGGACATCCGAACCTTCCTCGAGTGTGAGAACGACCACGGGGACCGGTCATTCGGGCGTGCCAGCGACACGCACCGCGTCGATACTGGCGTTCATACCACTCCGAGGTGGCCGACGCCTAAAGGCCTGCTGTCCTACCGCGAAATCGACGGGGCCTCGAAGAACGCCAGCCGGTGGATCCGCGAGTCATCGGTGAGTTCGGGGTGGAAGGCGGTGGCGAGGATCGACCCCTGCCGGACGGCGACCGGCCGTCCCCGAACCCTCGCGAGCACCTCGCAGGTGCCGGGGTCCGCGATCGCGGGGGCGCGGATGAAGGCGGCGGGGAACGGCTCGTCGAGCCCCGCGACGTCGAGGGGCGTCGCGAAGCGGTCGCGCTGGCGGGCATAGCCGTCGCCGAACAGGCGACCGACCGGGCGGTAGGCGTCGGTGACGCGCAGGCGGTCGGGGTCGATCAGGCCCTCGCGGGCGTGCAGGCGCACCACCTCGCCGATCAGCAGTTCCCGGTGCGGGCCGAAGGCCAGCGACACGGTGCGGCGGCATTCGAGGGCGAACGGCGCCTCGGCGATGCGCGGCACGGCGACTTCGAGGGACGGCGCCAGCGTCAGGCCGGCGTGCGCGGTCTCGCGCGTGTCCGGCGGGAAATCGACGGCGCAGACGTTCATCGCCACGGCCAGATCCT
>JAWARX010000046.1:0-11510 GCA_038893155.1 Halalkalicoccus sp. | reverse complement strand
GCTGCTCGATACCTCGGTCGATATGAGTGGTTCGTTTTCTTTTGTTGCCATTTTCAGACACCCGTTTCGTAGCGATTTCGTACGAAGAACGCCAGTCCGTACATCCCCACGAGGATCGACAGCAGTATCAGGATGCCGAGTGCGGCCAAGTGGTGGAACTCGGTGATCGGTCGGAACGCCCAGTAGTAGATCATCGTCGGCATCGAGCCGAACAGGTCCGTGGGACCGGGTGCCTGTCGGGCCTCGAGCACCGCTCCGACCATGATCAGCGGCGCGGTTTCCCCGATGGCGCGCGCGAGCGCGAGGATGGTCCCGGTGACGATACCGGGAAACGCGGAGGGAAGTACGACGCCCCGGATCGTCTGCCAGCGGGTCGCGCCGGTGGCGAGCGAGCCGTGGCGAACGCCGTCCGGTACCGCCCGCAGGGCCTCCTGGCTCGCGACGATCACGATCGGGACGACCAGCAACGCGAGCGCGAGCGCGCCGGCGATGAGGATCTCGCCCATCCGCAGCCCGTTGACGAACACGCCAAGCGCCAGCAGGCCGTAGACGACCGAGGGCACACCCGCGAGGTTCGTCAGGTTCGCCTCGATGAGTCGAGTGGCCCGGTTGTTCGGGGCGTACTCCTCCAGGTAGGTCGCGGTGGCGACCCCGAGGAAAAACGAAAAGAGGAGCGTGAAGAATATCAGCCAGATCGAGCCGATGATCGCGGGCAGAAAGCCGGCGTTCTCCCAGTTTCGGGAGGCACCGCTGGTGACGAACGTCCCGATATCGATGCCGATGACGACGATCCCGACCGCGGTTTCGAGCAGCACGTCGAAGATCAACAGCCCGAGCATCACCACGCCGAACAGCGCGGCCGACACCAGGGTGGCGTGAAACAGCAGTTCCTTGCGTTTGACCCACGTCAGGTCGATATCGGAAAGCAGGTCCGAACCGGTGTCCGTGCTCACGCGAATCGCCTCCGTGCGATTCGTGTGAGCAGGGAGGTCGCGTAGCGTCCGACTGTGCTCACGCGAGCCACCTCCGATGACGAGTGTGTAGGGGACAACCCTGTTGGGACCGTACTCACGGGAACCGCCTCCGACGGGTGCGATCGGCCGCCGATCTCCGTAGCTGTGCTCATTGGTACACCTCGCGATAGCGCCGCTTGATGTAGTCGTTGACGAGGTTCGCCGCGAGCGTCATTAGGAACAGCACCAGCCCGACGGCGAAGAGACTCTGGTAGGTAACCGAGCCGACCAGCGCGGTCGAGCGGGCGCTCGTGACCATGTATGCGGTCATCGTCTGGACCTCCGCAAGCGGGTTCGCCGTGAAGTTCGGCGTCGCCCCCGCCGCGAGCGTCACCGCCATCGTCTCGCCGATCGCCCGGCTGACCGCGAGGATGTAGGAGGCGAACACCCCGGAGACCGACGCCGGCAGCACGACGCTCATCGAGACCTTGTATTTCGAGGCCCCGAGGGCGTACGCGCCGTTTCGCAGCTCGTCGGGCACGGAGTTCATCGCGTCCTCGGAGATCGAGGCGACCATCGGGATCGTCATGATCCCGACGACGACCATCCCCGCGAGCGCGTTGTTTCGACCGATCGAGAGGCCGAACAGTTCGAGCAACGGCCGGAGCAACACCGGGGTGACAAAGGAGACGGCGAAAAAGCCGTAGACGATCGTCGGCACGCCCGCCAGCACTTCGAGCGTGGGTTTGAGGTACTTGCGGGTTCGCGTGCTCGCGTACTCCGAGAGGTACAGCGCCGCCGCGGTCCCGATCGGGATCGAGACGAACGCCGCCCCGACGGTGATCAGGATCGTCGCCGAGATGATCGTCGGGATCCCGAAGCGTGGGTCGTCGGCGTGGGATGGTCGCCACTGGGTGTCGAAGAAGAACTCCCCGAAGCCGACCCGCTGGGTCAGTCCTTCGACCCCGAGGTTGAGGACCGAGGTCCGAACCCACTCGGAGAAGGTGGCATCGAAAAAAAATCCCCACGTGTTGTCGAAGAGAACGGCGAAGATCGCGATCGTCGTCAGTACGGTGATGCTCGTCGCCCCGAAGAGGACTCGACGAACCCTCCGGTCGCGTTTCTGGTCGCCCGAGGCGACGTCCCCCGTGATCCCCGCCGGTTGGCCTGTGTCGGTACTCATCTAGCTCTCCCCTCGTTACTCCTCGTCGTCCTCGCTGTCTCCCTCACCACCCTCGATTTCGAGGTCCTCGCCCGGTTCGCCGCCGAGTTCCGTGAAGTAGCCGACCCCACCCCAGCCGAAGGCGTACTGGCTTTCGGCAACACCCTCCATGATCGAGCCGGTGTCGGTGTGGGCGCTGTAGTCGGTCCGGATCGAACCGATCTCGCCGTTGATCTCGCGGGTGAAGTAGTCGAACGTCCCCGAGTCGTCGTCCCGACCCCAGAGTTCGATCTCCTCGTCCGGGTAGTCGTCGTCGATGTCGCTCCAAGTCGTGATATCGGACTCGAAGCGCCAGACCTCGTGGAGTTCGTCGAGAGAGATCTCGTCCATCCAGTCGTTGTCCGCGTGCTTGACGACCGCGAGGCCGTCCCAGCCGATCTCGTAGTGGGAGTACTCGACGCCGTTCTCCTCGGCGAGCTCGGCCTCCTCGTCCAAGATTTCCCGGCTCGAGCTCTGGATGTCCGACCCGCCGGTCGCGAAGTCCTGGAAGCCCGCACCGGTCCCCTCGGGGTTGACTGCGACGCTTACCCCGTCGTGCTCGTTCTCGAAGTCCTCGCCGGCCGCCGAGGTGATCGGTGCGACCGTGTTCGACCCCGAGCAGTCGATCGTCCCGCCGTCGATGTTGTCGGGATCGACTTCGATCCCGAGGTCGTCGAGCACCGCGTCGAACTCCGCCATGTTCTCCTCGCGGACCTCGTCGCTCGTCGCGTAGTAGCCCGTGCTTTGTGCAAAGTCGTGCTGTCCTTCGAAGTAGAACTGGACGAACGAGCCGATCAGGTCGGGGTTCTCCTCGAGGGTCGCGTGGTTGACGAAGATGAACAGCGGCCGGGTCAGCGGCGAATAGATGCCGCTCTCGATGTTCTCCTTGGTCGGATGGTAGAACTCCCCGTCCTCGTCGCTCTCGACGGCGACCGTACTGATAGCCGCCTGGCCACCCGCCTGTCCCTCCAGGAAGTCGGTACAGCCTGCGACTCCGCCGACCCCCGCCACACCGATGCCGGCGAGGAACTTGCGTCGCGATACGAGATCCGTGTCCGATGGATCGGTTGCCATCGTCAAAGACCAGCCCGAGAGTGGGTAAATACCCTTCTAAGAGACATATATAGCAGAGGGTAGCTATTGGTACCACTCGTATCGACCACGTATCGGGCGTCGCATCCCGCCGAATACGCTGCCGGCCGATTCGCGTTTATCGGCTTTCTTCGGTCTGATACTGCCATTTGAGTGAGTTCGACGATCAGTCCGGCTCGTGTCGATCCGACGTGTTCTGTTGGGATACGTTCGACACGATTCGTCGTTCAGTCTCTATCAGCCTCCGGTCGGCGCACGGTTCTTTTTACTATATAGATTTAGAAGAGCTTATGTACCGGCGAACGAACGGTGGCGCATGGAGGTCCGTAAGGTCCAGATCACGGGCGGGTCGACCTACACCGTCTCGCTCCCCAAGGAGTGGGCGACCGAGTCGGGCATCGAAGCGGGAAGCGAACTGGCCTTCTATCCGGAGGGCGATACGCTGGTTGCGGCACCCTCGAACGTGCCGAACGAGGCCAGAACCGACCTCGCCGTCGACGAGCTCACCCCACAGGAGCTCGAAAGTCGGCTGGTGACGCTGTACATAAACGGGTTCGACGAGATCGTCCTGGAGGGCGAGCCGATCGAGACCGACCAGCGCCGGGCGATTCGGAAGGCGGCGACGAACCTCGTCGGGTTCGAGGTCGGGTCCGAGACCGAAGACCGGATCGTCCTCCGGGACTTCCTCGATTCGGCGGAGCTGTCGCTTCACAACACCGTCATGCAGATGCGACTGCTCTCGCTGTCGATGCTCGAAGACGCCACGGGCGGGGTGCTCGACGGCGAAGCGGTAGCGGGCACGGAGATCGCGAGCCGCGACGACGACGTCGACCGGCTGTGGTACGTCACCTCGCGGCTGTTCCGTTCGGTACTCCGTGACCCGCGGGCGGCGGCGGCGGTCGAGCTGGATCGCGAGACCTGCTTCGACTACCGGACCTGTGCGAGACAGATCGAGCGCATCGCCGATCACACCGTCAAGATAGCGAGTCACGGCGACGAGCTGCGCGAGCTTCCCGCGGACGTCCGCGAGCCGCTCGCGGCCCTGGAAGCCGAGTCCCGCGGGATCGTCGAGGACGCGATGGACGCGTTTCTCGTCGAGGATTCGGATCGCGCGACCGAGCTGGCGACGGCGACGATCGCCCGCGCCGCCGGGATGGACGGTCGAACGAGGGCGATCGACGAGCAGCTCCGAACGGTCGACCCCGCCGACGCCCAGCTGCTGGGGCTGATCGTCGATTCGCTCTCGCGGATCGGCGACTACGGCGCGAACATCGCCGAGACCGCTCTCCAGAAGGCCGCGCCGGCACCCGGCGTCAGGGGCCGGTAGCCGCGCGCCGCCTCAGGCGTACGTTCGCTCGACGAACTCCAGAATGCGCTCGGATTCGGGCATCGTTACCCCTCGAGACTCGTCGACCAGCACGGGAACGCCGCGCTGGCCAGAGACGCGTTTGACCTCGTTTCGCTTCGAGTGAAGCGCTTCCGTCCAGGTCGTCTCGTACTCGACGCCGAGTTCGTCGAGTCGATCCGCGACTTTCTCGCAGTACGGACACCCCTCAAGCTGGTACAGCGTGACCGACATGGGCGGCGATTCGTACGCCAGCGACAAAAATCCGACCGCTCGAGCGCACCCAACGCTTTTGCCGGCGCTTTTCCATTCCACCCTATGCACACACAACTCGCGGTGAGTTTCCGATGACCGCTCGGGACGTCCACCTCCCGGTCGCGGCCCAGTCGGGCGTCGAATCGCTCGTCTCGTACGCTCGGCGGGCCGAACGCGAGGGGTACGGCCGGGTCTGGCTTCCCGAGACGTGGGGCCGGGACGCGGTGAGCACGCTCGCGGTGCTCGCCGAACGGACGGACTCGGTAGGACTGGGCGCGAGCATTCTCCCCGTTTACTCGCGCTCGCCGACGCTCGTTGGCCAGACCGCGGCCACCCTCCAGGAGATCTCCGAGGGACGATTCCGTCTCGGGATCGGGCCGAGCGGCCCGGCGGTGATCGAGGGCTGGCACGGGGCGAGCTTCGAGCGCCCGCTCCGGCGGACCCGCGAGTACGTCGAGATCGTCCGGCGGGTGCTCTCGGGCGAGCGCGTCGAGTACGACGGCGAGATCTTCGCGCTCTCGGGGTTTCGACTGCGGAGCGGCCCCCCCGAGGTCCCCCCGAAGATCGACGTGGCGGGCCTCGGCCCGAAGTCGGTCGAACTCGCCGGGCGGTTTGGGGACGGCTGGCACGCCGTCGTGTTCACGCCCGACGGGATCGAAGAACGCCTCGACGACCTCCGACGCGGGACCGAACTCGGCGATCGAGACCCGAGCGAGCTCCGGACGACCCTCTCGCTTACGTGCTGTGTTCTGGACGACCGCGAGCGCGCACGCGAGCTCGCCCGCCAGCACACCGCCTTCTACGTCGGCGGGATGGGCACCTACTATCGAGAATCGCTCGCTCGCCAGGGCTACGAGGAGGAGGCGAACGCCGTCGCATCGGCGTGGGCAAACGGCGAGCGCGAACGGGCCCTCGATGCGATCCCTGATGAGCTGCTCGACGACCTGTGTGCGGCGGGCACGCCCGAGGAGGCGAGGGAAACGATCGAGCGCTTCGAGGCGATCGATGGGCTGGACGCCGTCGCGGTGAGCTTCCCCCGCGGCGCGAGCGAGCGCGAAATCGAGGCGACGATCGACGCGCTCGGGCCGTAGGCGAGGAAAGATTTTTTACGAACCGCGAACATACTACCAGCTGCAACAGAGGTGAGAGCCATGGCGCTGCCCACGACTCGGACAAGCATGTGGAACCAGGGTCTCGATCTCCCCTCGCGGATCTTCGGGGAGTTCGGTGGCAACGACTACGAACTGTACGAGGAAGACGACGAGTTCGTCCTCGACATCGACATGCCCGGCTTCGAGCGCGAGGCGATCGACCTCGCGTGGAGCGACGGCGTGTTGAACGTCGCTGCCGAGCACGTCGACGAAGAGCGCAACCGAAAGCGGACCTACCACCGACGGTTCCGCTTCCCGCGGGACGTCGACGACGATGGGATCGCCGCGACGTACGAGAACGGCGTGCTCGAAGTGCGTCTTCCGGTCTCCGAGGGGGCGACCACCCACGGGAAGCCGATCCCGGTCGAGGGATAGCTCCCCCGGTTTCCGCCCGCGGTCGGATTCTTTTCGGAGACGCTGCGGGTAGCGACGGCTACGTCATCGACGGCGTCGGGCGCTGGTCGTCCGGGTAGAAGGCTCCGTGAAAGTCGAACGGAACGACGTGAGGCAGGGACGCGCGGGCGACCTCCTCGAACTCCGCGGCATCGAGAACGAGCACGCAGGAGCGTTCTTCCTCCGTATCGAGCGCGACCGACAGGAGAACGCCGTCGTCCTCGCCTTCGCCGTCGGGCCGCGGGACGAACAGCGGTTCACCCGGGTGAAGCCCCGGTTCGTGCCACTCGCGCGCGTGCCCGCGCTCGACGTCGACCTTGTGCAGGCGGTCGTTGAAACTTCCCTGCTCTTTGCCGACGCCGTAACAGAACCGATACGGGTGGAGGTTCGCCTCGGCGTAGTGGGTGGTCGGGAACTCGATCGGTCCCTCGAAAATCGTCCGGCCGTCGGCGTCCTCGCTATCGAGGTCGATCCGGAATCTGCGCAGCTCGCCGCCGGGAACGTCCGGGTCGCGCGACCGGAGGTTCGCGAGGGTGAGCGCGGGGACGATCGAGTGGTCCTCGAAGGCGACGAGATCCACGAAGAGATCGTCGCCGCGTTCGTGGGCGTCGACGTGATGGAACGTGAAGAACGGCGGGACGCCGGGCTCGGCGACGACCTCGCCGGTCCGGCGGTCGACGACGAGAAACCGCATCTCGCGGTCGGGGTACCACCGGAAGCTCTCGGCGAAGGGACGATCGGCGAGAAATCGTCGCGGCGATGCTCGGAAGGGGTGTTCCGTGATCACCGCGTAGTGATCCGTAAGCGCGAAGCTGTGGAGGTAGGCGGGCTCCTCGCGCTCGATCCGGGCGAACTCCTCTCTGGGTTCGTCGGCTGGATCGCGATAGAGCACGTAGCCCGGCCGGCGGCCAAAGCGCGTGCCCAGCCCGACCCACTCCTCCTGGACGAAGTCGTACTGGTCGTGTGCGAGCGTGCCCGTCGCATCGACCGGGATCTCGCGATGGCCGAGCGTCGCGAGCGAGTCGGGATCGAACGCCACCTCGCGGTTGGTTTCGGTGACCGCCCGGTGTTCGCCGTCGCGGTGGCGAACCGTGATCGAGGCGTTGTCGGTCAGCGAGCCGAACAGGGCGGCCCGAAGCCGCTCGAAAAGCGACCAGTCGGGGTTGGTGCCGAACTCCGGATACCGAAGCTCGCCCTCGGTGGCCGCCTGGTAGGCGTCCGTCTCGGGGAACCGACTGGCGTACTCGATCTCCCCGTCCCGGAACTCGAAGCGTCTGAGCAGCGCGAAGCCGTCGAACCAGTGTGTGAGCGCGCGGTTGCCGACGTGAAAGCGGCCGGGACCGTTCCTGTAGAGCGTGCCGGACAGCCAGCCCGGCAGGTCGCCCGCGACGGCCAGCGACTCCCCGTCCGTTTCCGCGTCGAACGACCGGAACCCGAGGCGGTGATCCCCCATAACCGGGCACACGCAGGATCGACTCATAGTTCTACCCCCGTTTTATCGGACAGGGCCACGAAGGCAAACGCGTGAACGCGATCACCATCGAGTCGTTCGGCGATAGCGACACCATGGAGTACACCGAGATCGACCGACCCGAACCGGAAGACGGGCGGGTCCTGCTCGAAGTTCGCGCGGCGGGGATCAACTTCGCGGACATCATGCAGCGCCGTGGACAGTACCCCGGCGGTCCACAGCCGCCATTCGTCCCGGGCATGGAGGTCGCGGGCGTCGTGAGCGAGGCGGGCGAGGAAAGCGAGTTCGACGAGGGCGACCGCGTGGTCGGGCTGGTCGGCGAGGGCGGCTACGCCGAGTACGCCGTCGCCGACCCTCGAACGCTGTTTCCGATCCCCGAGGGCATGGGCTTCGAGGAAGCCGCCGGCTTCCCGATCCAGTATCTCACCGCGCACAACTGCCTGTTCGAGTGGGGCGATTTGAAAGGAGGCGAGCGCGTGTTGATCCACGCGGCAGCGGGCGGGGTGGGAACCGCCGCGGTCCAGCTCGCTTCGAGAGCGGGCGCCGAGGTCTTCGGCACCGCGAGCACGCAGGAGAAACTCGACCTGGCGGGTGATCTCGGCTGCGATCACCCGATCGGCTACACCGAGACGGACTTTTCCGAGGAGGTCGAAGCGATCACCGACCAAGGACTCGACCTCGTCCTCGACGGCGTCGGCGGCGAGAGCTTCGCAAAGAGCGTCGCGGCGCTCGCACCCTTCGGCCGGGTCGTCACCTACGGCGTGGCGAGCGGCGAGCCCGGCCGCCTCGAAACACCCGAACTCTTTTTCGCCAACGCCTCGGTGATCGGCTACCACCTCGGGCAGGCGATGGGACAGGCCCCCGAGCGGGTGTTTTCTGCCGTCTCGGACCTGACCGAGGGCTTCGTTTCGGGCGAGCTGTCGGTCGTCGTCGGCGAGACGTTTGCGCTGGCCGAGGCGAGCGAGGCCCACCGGTTTATCGAGAACCGCGAAAGTCGCGGGAAGGTCGTGCTGGTCCCTTAAAACTCGTCGATCACCGGGATGCCCTCGGTGCCGTAGTCGCTCATCGCCGCCAGCTTCTCGGGGGTCTCTTCGAGCGAGACGGTCTCGGAGACGACCGCGCCGGGATCGAGCTTCCCCGTCGAGACCATCCGGAAGATCTCGTCGTACCGGGTGGGCTGCATCCCCAGCGAACCGACGAACTCGATCTCGTTCATCACCATCACATCGGTCGGCAGGGAGATCTCGCCGCGCTCGTCGCTGGTGGTCAGCCCGATCTGGACGTGCTGGCCGCGCCGACCCAGGCTCATTACAGCGTTCCGACAGGTCTGAGCGATGCCCAGCGCGTCGACGGCGACGTCCGCGCCGCCGTCCGTGATCGCCTTGATCTCGCGGGGCACGTCCTCGATCTCGCTCGCGTTCACCGCCTCGACCGCGCCGAGTTCTCTCGCTTTGTCGAGCTTCTCGGGAACGAGGTCGACCGCGATCACGTTCGCGCCCAGCGCGTCGGCGATGTGGACCGCCGAGAGACCCACGCCGCCGCAGCCGTGGATCGCGACCCAGTCGCCCGCGCCCACGTCCGCGCGGTGGGCCAGGCCGTGAAACGAGGTCATGAACCTGCATCCGAGGCCGGCCATGTCGACCGCCGAGACTCCCTCGGGGAGCGAGACGGCGTTGTGGTCCGCCGCGGGGACGTGGACCCGCTCGGCGAACGCGCCCTGTGCGGAGGGGACGAACCCGAGCGGGCGGACGTTCTCGCAGATGTTCGAGCGGCCGTTGCGACACTGGTGGCAGCTTCCATCCCCGAGGTTGAACGGCACCGCGACCCGGTCGCCCTCCCGGACGTGCTCGACGTCCTCGCCGACCGCAGTCACCGTGCCGGCGGGTTCGTGCCCGAGGATCTGGCCCGCCTCCGGCTGGATGCCGAGCCAGTCCCAGTCGCCCTGCCAGCCGTGCCAGTCCGAGCGACAGATCCCGCAGGCCTCGACCTCGACGACCACGCCGTCGCCGTCGGGTTCCGGGGCGTCGACGGATTCGATCGCGAGCGGTTCGCCGTGGTCGTGGAGTACTGCGGCACGCATCACAGTCCCTGTGACGTGCTACCACTGCATCAATCTACGCGATCCGGTCGATACCGCCGCGCCTGCCGTCGAGCACCGCAAAGCGCTCCCCGCGTCGGGTTTCGAGCCAGCGAAGCAGGCGTTCGGCCCACCGGAGCTTGCGAGCTTTCGTCGGACTCACCGTAGGATCGTCGAAGTCCCAGCCCGGAAACAGTAGTCGAGAAGCGCCGAAGTGATCAGCGAGGAAGGCCCCCCGGTCGCCGTCGGTGAACCCCCCGAAGTTCCTGACGGGGCCGCTGGGAGCGGCCTGGGTCGTCGGGAGTACGTTTTCGAGGGCGAGCCGTGGCACCCACTCGCGGAGTTCGGCGAGGTTGTCCCCGTGGGCGTGAACCGCGACGGGAACGCCCTCGCGCGTGAGTTCCACGGCCGTCTCGGGGTTCTTGTCCATGTCCGTGACCAGCAGGTCGGGGGCGATCCCCGCCTCGCGGAGGACGTCGGCGGCCGTCGAGGCGGCGATCACGTACTCGGCCCCCGCCGCGATGGAAAGCTCCTCGGAGAGCGACGGTCCCGCACCCGCGACGGCGACGCGAGCCCCGGCGATCCGGGCGAGTCGCGACTCGTCGAAGGGGTCGGCGAGTTCGGCGAGAGCGTCGCGAGCACGCTCGTCCGCTCGACGAGGGAACCCGAAGTCCGCGAGGATCGCCTCGTAGACGGGCTCCCACGTCTCGACGTTCATGGCCGGCGCTCGCGAGTTGACGTCGGTAGGATCGGTTCCGTGAGCCGGAGTGGCCCGAGTACCCCTACCCGTAGGCCCTTCCGGCTTCCATCCGCCCGTTCTTGCGCCTCCGGTATAAGCTTTCTCTTACTTGATATCATCTAGTATCTTCGAGAGTACTGCGGAAAGACGCGCCGACTCACCCGGGATCGATCCGTTCAGCGATTCGAAACCTCGCGGGGTACCGAACAGGAGCGTGGGGGCGTTTCCCGCCAAGAAGACGCCTTCCGTGTCGGCCACTGCGGCGGCCAGCGGTTCGGCGGCGTCCCCGAGTTCGGGGAGCCGGAACCAGCGGGTGACGCCCGCGGCCGCCAGGTCCGGGTCGGTCCCCGCTGTCCCGAGGTGGCGGGCGGCCTCCCGCTCGGTCGTCACGTCGAGTTCCTCGATCCCGGGTTCGCGAACGCGCGCGCGGGCGAACTCCCGGCCGATCAGCGCGGCGTCGCGGGTTTCCCTCACGTCGTGCGTTCTGAGGACGTGTGCACCGCGCTCGACGGCCATCGCCGTCGCGGCCAGCGAGACGGGCAGCGCTTCGTCCGTGCTCCGTCCGGCGACCTCCCGAAGGAAGTTCTTGCGGTTGATCGAGACCAGCAGGGGCCGGCCGTAGGCGCGAAACTCCCGCAGTCTGTGGAACGTTTCGCGGTCGTCCGCGAGGGTTTTGTCTGCCGACCAGCCGCCGAAGGCGGGGTCGAGTATCGTCTTCTCGGTGAGGCCGTTCATCGACAGCGCCTCGTAGATGTCGTCGACCGACTCGACCGCGCCGGGGCGCTCCAGATCCGGCGGCGAGGCCATCTTGACGACGGCGGCGTCGTGGTCGT
>JAWARX010000045.1:0-4743 GCA_038893155.1 Halalkalicoccus sp. | reverse complement strand
GAGAAATCGAGTGCGGGACGCGCTGGCCGACGACGAGCAGTTCGCCTACCAGAAAGAGCGCTTCGAGAAGCGCTTTCGAGGGGAATCGATCGCCTGGAGCAAGCCCTGGCGCTTCGCGATCACGATCGACAACGGCCTCTCCGTGATTCCCGCGAAGAACCTCGTCTCGAACGTCGGCTTCGACGAGCGGGCGATCCACACCACCGACCCCGAGTCCGACCTGGCGGACCTGCCGCGATACGAGCTTGCGCCCCCGTTCGAGGGGCCGCCGACGTTCGTCCCCGACCGGCGCTATCAACGGGCGTACTTCGAGCGCTTCGAGCGAACCGGTCGAGTGGAAGCGATCCGCGAGGCGGGCGTTCAGCGCGCGAAGGAACTGGCCGTCTTCGTCCTACCCGAGGGGCTCAAAGACGCGCTGAAACGCCGTCTGGAGGGATGACCGTCCCGCTAACGCTGCTTTCCCGTCTCGATGAGCCAAAAGACGAAGTAGCGTCAACGCCAACGTCAACGTGCTATGGGAGTTGCGGACGAACAGATTCGGGTGAGCGAGACGGTGAAGCGAAAGATCGAACGACGCCGGCGGGAGGGTGAGAGTTACAACGACGTCTTAGAGCGCATCCTCGACGAGGAGGACGCCGGCGACTTCTACGACGGGTTCGGCCGGTGGTCCGATGAGGAGGCCGAGCGCGTCCGTGAGGGGCGGCGGAAATCGAAGGAGAAGCGGAAACGTCGGATACGCGAGCGGGCCGAGGACGCTGCATGAAGGTCCTCGATGCGACCTTTTTGATCGACTACCTGGACGGCCTCGAGGCGACCCGTGAGTTCTACGAGGAGCACGGCGGTGACCGGACCCGGTGGGTCGCTCCCGTCCCGGCGTTCGCCGAGGCTCTCGTCGGTGAGGGGAACCTCCCGAACGGGGACGTCGACGGGGCTCGCGCGGATCTGGCGTGGGTCGACGTTCACCCCGTCGACGAGCGGACGGCCGCCACGGCAGGGCGTATCGCGGACGAGATCGCGCCGGGCGGCCCCTACCTCGACGGCCCCGACGCGCTGATCGCTGCGGTCGGCCGTGAACTCGACGCGCCGGTGGTCTCCGGGGACGGAGACCTCACTCACGAGGAGACGAAGCGAGTCGTCGACGTCGAGGAGTACTGACCGTCGGCGAGGCCGTACTCCCCCGAACCCATGCTCCGAGACCGAACCGCCTCGCAGGGCGGCGACCGCACTGCCGCAAGTGTGCCTACGTGTTCGACCGAGTGTCGGGTTGTAAGACACGTCATCACCGGTCCCAGGGACTCACCCCTCGAGAGACCGGACGTTGCGCTCCGCTCGCTCGGCCAGTTCCTCGCTTCGACCGCGAAGACGCTCGCGAAGGTCCTCTCCCTCCTCGACGTACGAACTCGCCAGCTCGACGATCCCGTCGACCTCCCCGTCGAGCGAGAGGGCGTCGAACGTCGGGGCGTTCAATCCGACGTGCTCGACCAGTCCCGCGGTCTTGTAGGTGTTCGCGGTCAACGTGACGATCGGCGTCCCGCCGGTCAGCGCGTAGATGCTTGGGTGCCACCGCCCGCTGACGTAGACCTCGGCCTGACCCAGCACGTCGATCGCCTGCCGGACCGGCGTGTGCGGGCCGATCAGCGGGTAGCCCTCGCGGGCTGCCAGCGGGCGAAACAGCTCGGCGTCGCTCTCACACGAGGCGGTCAGCACGACCGGCGCGATCTCCGATTCGAGACGGGAACACAGCTCCTCGTAGGCCGGCTCGGGATCGTATTCCGGACGATCCGGCCGGTCGAAGATCGAACTGCCGCCGACGCAGACGTACGGTTCGGCGGGATCGAACCCGCGTGCGGAGTCCGGGTAGACGTCAAAGTACCCCTCGCGGCCGACGACCGCGGCCCACCGCTCGCGATCGGCGACCGGCTCGTAGGTGAAGGCGGCGTCCGCGCCCAGGTGATCCTCGACGGGGCCGTCTAGATGGGTGGCGGCCGCCCGCGCGGAGTAGGGCTCGCGGAAGACGACGTCCTCACACAGCGGATAGACGTTCGCCGCCAGATCACGGGTCACCGGGTCGTGGAGGTCGGCGGTGTGGTTGACGAGCAGATACGGGGTGTCGAAGCGCTCGGTCGCGAGGTAGGCGAGAAAGAACATCATCCGGCCCTTGCGCTGGCGGTCGTAGATGCTGCCCTCGCCGTTGATCAACACGACGTCGCTTCCCTCGATCGCCGCCCGTTCGGGTTCGAAGATCTCGCCGCGTTCGACGGCGTCGGCCGCCGCGGGGTACTCCGAGAAGGCGACGGGAAGGTCGTCCCACCGGCCCGTCAACGACTCGTAGCGCTTGTACGCCTCGCGGCGACCCGAGAAGGGGATCGCCCGCAGCGCACGCAGCGCGTCGTCCCTGAGGCCGGCTCGCTGGAACGCGAACTTCGAGAGCCGCGCGGGGAACGACGCCGGTTCGAACACGGCCTCGCCCAGCCGCCGGGGGTCGTCCATGCGCTCTAAGTACAGCGTCTCCGTGATCTCGGCGCGTTCCTCGACCATCGCGCGCAGCGCGCGGGTCGTCCCCCGACAGCCCCAGTTCGAGCTCGTCGTGGTGTCGTTGACGAAAAATACCCTCATGAGAGCTCTCCGACGAGGGGCTCGAACTCGCTGGTCCGGGCGATCGCTTCGAGGCGCGCGAGGTCCGCTGGCGTGTCGATCTCGCCGCTCAGGTGTCGGGGCATCCCGTGGATACCGATATCGCCGCCGAGGCGACACTCCGTGCGCTCCAGGAGGGCGGTCCCGACGACGTAGATCGAGCCGTTCTCGCGGTACCAGCCGTCCATCTCCTGGCGCATGGGTCGCTCGCGGGGGTCGTAGTTGATCGGCCGGGCGCTCTCCTCACCTTCTTCCCAGAAAAACGAATGTTCCTCGCAGGCCGAGAGCGCCGAGTCGTAGCCCTCCTCGGCCACCAACGCAACCGCCTCGTCGACGTCGCTGGGGCGACGCAGCGGCGAGGTACACTGCAACAGGACGATCGTCTCGGGATCGAGTCCGTCGTTCCGGAGCGTCTCGACGGCGTGGAGCAGCGCCGCCTCGGTCGGCGAGCGATCGCCCGCGATCGCCGCAGGTCGCTCGATCACCTCCGCGCCGGCCTCGCGGCTCGCCGCGGCGATCTCGCCGTCGTCCGTCGAGACGTACGTGCCGGCAACGCGGTCGCTCCTCTCGGACTGTGCGATCGTGTGTTCGATCAGCGGGCGGCCGAGAAACGGCGTGACGTTCTTCCGTTCGATGCCCTCGCTGCCGCCGCGGGCGGGGATGATGGCGGGGATCACGTGCTGGAACGCTCTCGCCCGTATTACAAAAGCCCTGTCACAGCCCCCGGAAGACGCGCCCCTCCCGTCGGAGCCGCTCGATCGTCCCCGTCGCCCGTTCGAGCGCGCCGGGCGCGAAAAACGCCCTCGGATCGGGAGGCTCGCCGCCCGCACCGTCGCACTCGGCTCGCTCGCGGGCGGCGACCAGCGCCGCGGGCGAGTCGACGAGCGTCGCCGCGTTCCGATCGAGCAGCGGGCGCAGCTGGGAGACGCCCGGCAGGTCGACGAGGTACGTATCGAGGGCGAACGCCAGCCCCTCGTAGATCGCCGTCGAGTAGACGCCGACCTGGAGCCTCGACTCGGAAAACAGCTCGTAGAGGTCGGCGTCGGCGACCACCCTGACCGGCGAGTCGACCAGCCACGGGTAGGCCTCCCGCCAGCGGTCGTACTCGCCGGGATGCAGCTTGTAGACGACCTCCGGATCGAATCCCTCGGTTCGTGCGAGACCGACGGCAAAGCGCGAGAGGTCCTCGCCGACGGTGCCCTGCGAGACGACGACCGCCCGCTCGCGGGTCGGACGATCGGCGTACTCGCCGGCGGTCGAGTCGAGGTGCGGGTAGCCGACCGGAAGGACCCGCGCCTCGGGGATCGGCAACTCGACGGTCTCGCCCCAGAACTCCCCGAAGGTGAGCAGGTAGTCCGGAAACGTGCGTTTGGTTCGCCCGCCCGGATACGCGTAGCCCGCGTGGGTGGGTGAGATAACGCCGTGCTGGAGTTCGGCGACGGGGATGTCGAGGTCGTGACAGGCCTCGATCGCTGTCTCGAGGACGTAGCTCACGACCAGCACCACGAGATCGGGATCGAGCCGCTCGAACAGCCGTCGGTAGAGCCCCAGGCGACACCGCCGGGTGACCAGATCCCGCCGAACGCGCTCGGCAATGTCGACCTCGACGCCGAACGCCTCCGAGAACCGCCGTTCGATCCGCGCGAGCTCGCGTTCCTCCTCGCGACCGAGCACCGTCGGCGGGGCGAACTTGCGCCGGAGGTTCCCGCCCTGCACGACCGGGTCGAGATACCGGATCGACTCGGTTCTGGCGGGTCGCTTGTGGGCGTGGTCGTAGGGGCGTTCGAGCGTGAGCGTCTCCGAATCGAGGCGCTCGACGATCGGGTCCGTGTAGATGTCCCACCACAGCCCGTCCTCGCGGCGGCTCCGCCGGGGGTGGTTGATGACGGCGATCTCCGCGGGGTCGGCCAGAAACGGGTTGCCGACGAGGCTGTGGCGGAGCAGGCCCGCGAGCTTGCGGGCGCGTGCGCGCCGAAGGGCGGACTCCGAGTGGGCCCGTCCGAGCCCCGTCGCCTCGCGGAGGAGTTCGCGGTGGACCGCGAACCGCACGCGCTCCCAGAAGCGAACGCCGTCGATCCGACGCGAGAGGAGATCGAGGTCGGATTCGAG
>JAWARX010000044.1:0-11539 GCA_038893155.1 Halalkalicoccus sp. | reverse complement strand
GCGCGCCAGTCCGTGCCGCCGCCCGGCGTCGCCGCGCGGGCGAGCGCGCCGACGGGACGGGCGGGCGTGTCCGAGATCGCGCGCACGACGCCGGCGAGGCGGCCCGTCGCTGCGAGCGTCGCGCTCTCGGTGTCGGCGGCGGGTTCCTGTTGATGCCAGCGATGGTCTACGGGCTCGGCGTGCCTGCGGCGGTCGCGGTCGGAACCGACACCGTCCAGATCACGATCTCCGGTGCGTTCGGGACGTTCGCGTACGCACGGGCCGGCGCGGTCTCCCTCCCGGCCGTCGCCGCCCTGCTCGCGGGAAGCGCGCTCGGCGCGCGTATCGGGGCCGGGGCGACGACACTCGTCGACGAGGACGGGATCAAGGGCTACTTCGCGGCGATGTTGCTCGCGGGGAGCCTCTCCGTCGCGGCGAACGAGCTAGGTGTCCGTCTCGGTATCGAGGCGCTCGAGGCGGCGAGTGTGCTGCTCGTCTTCGGCGCAACGGTCCTCGTGAGCGGCGCGATCGTCCTCGCCGCGATCTGTCGCCTCCGGCGGCCGGCCGGTCAGTGGTGTCGGTTGCTCGCGTCGTAGCTGGCGGCAGTATTGTGGCATCTATACAAACTCTTTTGGGTGCGAATCGCCTACTACAGACGACTGA
Source organism: Halalkalicoccus sp. (assembly GCA_038893155.1). GTDB lineage: Archaea > Halobacteriota > Halobacteria > Halobacteriales > Halalkalicoccaceae > Halalkalicoccus. Next base: position 10,897 of record JAWARX010000044.1, on the reverse strand, counting down.
TGGCTGATTCACTGAGCGAGATGCTCCGGAGCGACATGAAATGTGAGGGGTTGTTGGAGTGTTTTCACGGTCTCAAGGAGATCGACAAGGACGTGTTTCGACTCCTGATCGAGAGTACGGAGCCGGTTACGGTCGACGAAATAGCGACCCGGATCGATCGCGAGCGCTCGACGGCCTACCGCTCCGTCCAGCGGCTGCTGCAGGCGGGGTTCATCCAGAAAGAGCAGGTCAATTACGAACAGGGCGGCTACTACCACGTCTATCGCCCGCGCGACCCCGACGCGATCGCACAGGAGATGCAACGCATGCTCAACGACTGGTACGCCAAAATGGGACAGCTCATCGGCGAGTTCGGCGAGAAATACGCCGAGCGGTCGAACCGATCGCCACCGATCGAAAACTAGCCGGTTTTCCGTCAGCCCGCAGGCAGCGGAATTCGAACCGCTTACCTCTCCCCTCGTACCACCCTTCGGGCATGAGTCTGCGGGTCGCCGTCGCCGCGCCGTTTCAGGGGGCCGGCACGCGTCGAATGGAGGAGAGCCGGTTCGTCGTCGCGCTATCGCTCGACCGGGGCTGGTTCTCGCCCGACCAGGCCAAACGGCTGCTCGACGTGGCCGCGAGCGAGGGCCTCCTCGAGCGCGCCGAGGGCGGGGTAGAAGCGACGTTCGCGGTCGAATCGGTCGAGATTCCCGAGGGGTTCGCCCCCGACGAGGAGCTCCTCACGGAGCGATCGCCGTTCGAGCGCGTCCTCGAGACGATCGTGGCGGGCGGCGTCGAGAAACGGACCGCGGTCGCGCGGATCAACGAGCTCCAGCGCGAGCTGGGGATCTCCATCGAGGTCGCGGCGGTCGTCTTCGCCCGTCGGGAAGGGATCGACGTTTCGGAGGAGGTTCCGGCCGTCCGCGAGACGTTGAACCGGGAGGGATAACCCCGCGCCACGAGTAGGGTCGGTATGGTCGAGGAACGGCTCGCGGACGGGATCAGGATCGCCCAGCTGCTGGCCTCGGAGGTCGAGGGGCGGAGCGACGGCGTTCTCGAAGAGCTGTCGGTCACCGCGGTAGACGCGGCGGTCGAACCGACCGACGACGGCGCGTTCGCCTACGCGATCAGTGCGGACGAATCGCGGCTCGCGGAGGTCTACGTGCATCCCGACCGTGCGCACGTCGAGTTCGCTACGGGTCACGAGGCGGTCGTCGCGGCCGCCGAAACCGAGGGGTTGCGGGTGCGACCGAAGGCCGTTCGACCGCCGAAGACGCTCGTGTTCGTCGAGGACGGTGCGGGGGTGAAACGCGCGATCGCGGTGATCGAACGAGCCACCCGGTCCGACTGATAAGGGGTATCGTAGCCATTCGGATAGTGCACCCCGCGGATGCCGACATCGTGGTTCCGCCTCCGGGCAGGAGATCGATAAACTCCTCGAAGAATCCCAATGAGTCAATCGAACTGCGCGAGAAGTGCCGGAAGCTCGCCGACGAGATCCGCCCGCTCGACGTGGGCGTCGGCTCGCGGGTCCGGCTCCGGGCCGCCGGAATAGAGCACCTGAATCACAGGAATGCCGACCTCCGAAGCGCCCGCGACGTCGGCCTCGACGCTGTCGCCGACGTAGACCGCTTCCTCGGGGGCGACATCGAGCGCCTCCAGGATCGCCTCGAACGCCTCGGGGTGGGGTTTGCCCCGCTCTAACTCGCCGGTGATCACCGTCGCGTCGAACAGCGTCTCCCAGCCGAGGGTATTCAGTTTATCGCGCTGGGCGACGATCGGACCGTTGGTCAGCAGGCCGACGGCGTACTCGCCTCTGAGATCGGCGATCAGCGACTCGGCGCCCTCGATCGGCTCGATCGCCTCGGCGATCGCGTTCCGGTAGGCCTCCGCGAGCGCCTCGCCCGCGTCGTTTTCTTCGAGGAGCTCGGCGAAGATCGGGCCGCGCGTCTCGTGGGCGTGGGCGCGCTGGTGGGCCGCACCGTACTCCTCGCGCGAAAAATCGATCGGGACGTCCGCCGTCTCCGAGGCGTCCGCGAGCAGCGTAGACCGGTCGCGTGCAACCACCGCGAGGGTGTAATCGAGATCGAACACGACCGCTCTGGGAGCCATACCACCCATACGACCGCCCGACATTTGAGGGTGTCCTATCGGTCCCGTCGAAACGGGAAGCTTGTAGTCGCCGCTGTGCGAGGCGCGAGTATGACCGCGACGTTCTTCGAACGACTCGGCGAGCGGATCGACGAGCGCGATTCGGTTCTCTGTGTCGGTCTCGACCCCGACCCAACCAGGATCCCGGACCGCCTCACGGATCGCGACCTCCCGCGGTGGGCGTTCAACCGCCGCATCATCGACGCGACTCATCATCATGCCGCCGCTTACAAGCCCAACGCCGCCTTCTACGAGGACGACGAGGGGTGGCGCGCGCTGACCGAGACGATCGCCTACGCCCACGGGAAGGGCGTGCCGGTGATTCTGGACGCCAAACGCGCCGACATCGCCAACTCGACCCGCCAGTACGCGAAGCTCGTCGATCCCGACCGCGCCCACAGCGCCGACGCTATCACTGTCACCCCATACATGGGCCGCGATTCGCTCGAACCGTTTCTCGCCCACGAGGAGGCGGGCGTGTTCGTCCTCTGTCGGACCTCGAACCCCGGCGGCGCGGACCTCCAGGACCTCGAACTCGCCTCTGGGGAGCGAGTCTACGAGCGGGTCGCCGCCCTCGCGGATCTCTGGAACGGAAACGGGAACGTCGGGCTCGTAGTCGGCGCGACCGCCCCCGAGGAACTCGAAACCCTGCGCGAGCAGGTCCCCGACCTCCCGTTTCTCGTGCCCGGCGTCGGCTCGCAGGGTGGGGACGTCGAGGCCGCAGTCGAGTTTGGATTGAGCGAGGGGGTGGGGCTGATCAACTCCTCGCGGGGGATCGTCTTCGCGGGCGTGGGCGGCCCGGAGGGCGACGAGGGGTTCGACGACGCGGCGGGCGAGGCGGCGAAACGCCTCAAAAAGCGGTTGAACCGGTATCGGTAGTCCGTCCCGACCGTCCGAGTTATGTGACTGGGCCGGACCGTTCTGATATGGACGACCTTTCCGAGCGAGCCGAGCTCGCGGAACGCGCAGCGCGCGCCGGCGGCGAACTCGCGCTCAGTCGCTTTCGCGACGACATCGCCGTCGAGACCAAAGACGGCAAAACCGACGTCGTCACACAGGCCGACCGGGACGCCCAGTCGAGAGTGATCGAGGTCATCCGCGAGGAGTTCCCCACCGATGCGATCGTCGGGGAAGAGGAGGATGCGCTCAAGGAGGTCCCCGAGGAGGGCCCCGCGTGGGTGATCGACCCGATCGACGGCACGAGCAACTTCGTGCGGGACGTCCGGATCTGGGCGACGCTCTGGTGGGACTTCGAGCACCGCGAGGAGTACGCGAGCGCGGTGCGGGCGATCGTCGAGCGCTTCGGCGACATGCGGCGGTTCGGCTGTGCGCAGGCCACGCTGGGAATGGTCGCGACGGGCGCGCTCGACGGCACGCTGAGCGACGTCCGCCCGAACCCGTGGGACACCGTCGCAGGCGTTCACCTCGTGCGCAACGCCGGGGGGAAAGCCACGGACGTCGAGGGCGAACGGTGGCGTCACGACAGTCGGGGGCTGGTCGTCTCCAACGGGCACGTCCACGACTCGGTGCTCGACGCGGTGCGGGCCGTGGCGGATCGATAGAGGCACGTCGGTGCGTACGGCGATGCGAATCATCAGCGGCGGGCGCGGCGCGATCCCGACCGTCCAGCAGGGGATATGTAACTACACCGGTATGATGGCGACAATCCTGGTGATCCTCGTCCTCATCATCTCCGTCGAGATGTTCAGCCGGCGGATCCGCTCGCGCCTGCGCGCGGACGACGAGCCGATGAGGATCGTCGAACTGCTCACGGGTTTCCCACAGCGGATGGCCGAGTCGCTCGCCAAATAGCTACCCCATCCCGACCGAACAGCTCGCACACTCCCGTCGTTCGCGATCGAAGTGCCGTTCACAGACCAGACTCCCGCAGTTCGGGCAGGTGTGGGTCGCGAGCGCGCTCTCGCAGTGTTGACAGAGACCCGACTGGCTCATACCCTCCCTGTGGCGGCCCGGCCCTTCAGTCTCCCGGCGAGACGTTTACGGTGGTCGCCTCCGTAGGGAGGTCGTGACCGGATCGCGGCTGCTCGTGGGGATCGCATCGGTGTTCGCCGGGATCGCCGTCGCGATGGTCGTGCTGGCGTCGGCCTACCGGACGCCCGTGCCGCTTGCGATCGCGCTCCCCTTCGGATTCACCGGCTACGCGCTGTGGTATCAGGGGACCGGCCGGCTCGCCGTCCGGATGCGCGAACGCGCCAGCCGACCGAGCGGTCGGACCCGGGCCCGAGGACGACCGGGAGCTCGCGGGCGCGAGCGAGCCCGGACCGGTCGGCGTCGCCCGCGACCACGGTCGGGACCGACCCGCCGGGAGGCCTACCGAACGCTCGGTCTCGAACCCGGAGCCGGCGAGCGGGCGATCAAGCGCGCCTACCGGGAGAAGGTCAAGACCACGCATCCCGACCGTGGCGGCGACGAGGCGGCGTTCAAGGAGGTCACGAACGCCTACGATCGCCTGACGGAGTGAGTACGGTTCGCAGGGAACCGCTCCCGTGTGGAACGGTATCATGAAACGAGTGGTTTTTGTCCGCGTCCCCCCACTCGTCGTGCATGGGCGCCGATCGGGCCGTGTTGCGGGAAGCGATCGAACACGGCGAGCGCGAGGGCGGCAGCGTCGAGTTCAAAGAACGCCTCACCAGAGCCGAACACCTCGAGGGGGGCCGGATGGAGAGTCTGGCGGCCCAGCTACGCCATCGCGTGCTCTCGGGCGACGGGGAGGCCACCTACGTCGTCGGCGTCACCGATTCGGGGGGGATCGCCGGCATCAGCCACGACGCCTTCTCCGAGTCGATGGACGTTCTCTCCCTGCTCGCTGAGGAGGCGGGCGCACACATCCACGAGGTCCAGACCTGGGGGGCCGACGGGCCGAACGGCGAAGACGGACTGGTGGGCGTCGCGGCCCTCCGAACGGGCGCGATGCTCGAAACCGACGACGACCACGTCGTGATCGGCACCGCCGGCCACGTCGACCACGGAAAGAGCACGCTCGTGGGCAGTCTCGTCACCGGCCAGCGCGACGACGGCGAGGGCGGCACCCGCGGATTCCTCGACGTCCAGCCCCACGAGGTCGAACGCGGCCTGTCGGCCGACCTCTCGTACGCCGTCTACGGGTTTCGCGAGGGCCAGCCGGGGAGAATGGACAACCCGCACCGCAAGGACGACCGGGCGGGCGTCGTCCGCGAGTCGGATCGCCTCGTCTCGTTCGTCGACACGGTGGGCCACGAGCCGTGGCTCCGAACGACCATCCGGGGGCTCGTGGGCCAGAAGCTCGACTACGGGCTGCTGACCGTCGCGGCCGACGACGGCCCGACGAAGACGACCCGCGAGCACCTCGGCGTGCTGCTCGCGACCGACCTGCCGACGATCGTCGCGATCACGAAGGTCGATCTGGTCGACGACGAGCGCGAACTGGAGGTCGCCCGCGAGGTCGAGCGCCTGCTGCGGGACGTGGGCCGAACCCCGCTGCCGGTGGCGCGCCACGGCGTGAACGCGGCGATCGAGGAGATCGACGAGACCGTCGTCCCGATCGTCCAGACCAGCGCCGTCACCGGCCGGGGGATTGACACGCTCGATGCGATCTTCGAGCAGCTCCCGAAGCGAGCGACGGACGAGGGGGACTTTCGGATGTACATCGACCGGACCTACTCGATCACCGGCGTCGGCGCGGTCGCCTCCGGAACGATCAAATCCGGCAGCGTCGAGACCGGCGACGAACTGCTGTTGGGGCCGCTCTCCGATGGTTCGTTCACCGAGGTCGAGGTCCGGTCGATCGAGACCCACTACTACCGGGTCGACGAAGCCCGGTCGGGCCGGATCGTCGGGATCGCGCTCAAGGGGGTGCGGGAGGCCGACATCGATCGCGGGATGGTACTCCTGCCCCGGGAGGCCGACCCCGACCCCGTCCGGGAGTTCGAGGCCGAGGTGATGGTGCTCAATCACCCCACGCGGATCACGCCGGGCTACGAGCCGGTGGTCCACCTCGAAACCGTCAGCGAGGCCGCCGTCTTCACCCCGACCGAGGGGCGGCTCCTGCCGGGGGATACCGGCTCGACGCGGGTTCGGTTCAAGTTCCGCCCCTACCTCGTCGAGGAGGGCCAGCGCTTCGTCTTCCGGGAGGGGCGGAGCAAAGGGGTCGGAACGGTCGTCCGTACGGACTGAGCGGGCCGCCTCGCGAAACGCTTTAGTATGGGCGTCTGGCTAACTATCATTATCGATACGAGGGGTTCGCGAGGCCGCTTCGGGCACTCCGCGAGGATCCGCTTCGAGCCGCTGCTCCGGCGAACGCCCGAATTCCTATTTTTCGTGCAATATAGTGACGATTCGACCGCTTTTCCGCCATATTAGTAGAATATCTGACGGTGTTGTCCGAGTGGTTACGAAACGTTTTAGTGCAAGTATTGCGAGCCTTCCGAGTATCGCTATGGGAAACCAGGACAACGCTAACGGTTTCGGTTCGATCACGCGCCGGAGACTTCTCGCCTCCGGCGTCGCGGTTTCGGGGGGCGCGCTCGCGGGCTGTCTCAGTCCCTCGGGCGAGGGCGATCCGGACGGCGAGGGGCCGGAAGGGCAGAACGGGACGAGCGGCGATCAGCTCAACTTCACCCAGCAGGTCGCCCCTATCGAGTGGGACCCGGTCGTCGCCAACGACGCCTACTCGGGGCAGGTCTACCACGCGATCTACGACATGCTCTATGAGTACCCGCCGGGCGAGCTCGATCTCCAGCCCAAGCTCGCGACGGACATGCCCGAGATCGAGAACGACGGCCAGCGCTACATCGTCGAGCTCGTCGACGACGCGGAGTTCCACAACGGCGATCCGGTCACCGCCGAGGACGTGATCCACACGTACACCGCGCCGGTCGAAGAGCAGACGGACAACATGCCGGATTTCGACATGATCGAGTCCGCAGAGGAGATCGACGAGCGGACCGTCCAGTTCGACCTGGAGTTCGTTTATGCGCCGTTCGAGACGCTGACGATGCCCTCGACGTTCATCGTCAGCGCGTCGGCCCGTCAGGATGACCCGGAGGCGTTCAACAACGAGAACCCGATCGGCTCGGGGCCCTACCGGTTCGTCGAGGCCGAGATCGGCGAGTACGCCGACATCGAGCTCTGGGAGGACTACTGGGACGAGCCCAGTCAGGTGCCGTCGATCCGCTTCGAGCCCGCGGAGGACGACGCCGGGCGCGTCTCGCGGATCCTCGCGCGCGAGACCCACCTCATCGAGGGGATCCCGCCCGCGGACTGGGAGGACATCGAGGCCGAAGAGGGGATCGACATCACCTCCGTCGAGAGCACGGGCTACCTCTACATGGCGTTTAACTGCGAGGAGGGGCCGACCGCGGATCCCGAGGTCCGCCGCGCGATCGCGCACTGTCACTCGACCCAGAGCTTCGTCGAGGACATCTTCGGCGACGCCGCCGAGTGGACGAACATGTCGGTCGCCCCCGAGACGGCCAACGCCATCGGGATGGAGGGGCCCGACTACTTCCGCGATCTCGCCTACGAGTTCGACCCCGAGGTCGCCCAGGAGCTGCTCGACAACAGCGACGCGGTCGACGACGGCGAGACGTTCGACATCATCTGTCCGCCCGACGACGTCCGGCGCAACTGGTCGGAGCTCATCGCCGACCGGCTCACCGAGATCGGCTACGGCGCGAACGTCCAGCAGCTCGACTGGGGCGTGTTCACCGACACCTATCAGACCGGCGACGCCGACGACTTCCAGCTGTACACGCTGGGCTGGACCGGCGGCGCTGACCCCGACGTCTACTACTACCAGCTGTTCCACGAGGACAACGCGGGCGTCACGCAGGGTCACTACTACGAAAACGACGAGTTCCACGACATGATCATCCAGGCGCGCGAGACGTTCGAGGAGGACGAGCGCGCGGAGCTCTACGACGAGATCCAGGAGATCATCATCGAGGACTGCGTCCACATCCCCGGCTGGACCGACCTGAACGCCGCGGCCTACCTCTCGGACGAGGTCGAGGGGCTGCAGGCGGACCTCCAGACCACGACGAACCCACGGATGGACCACCCCGACGTGGCGCTGCTGTAGGGCTCGACGTACGGTCGACGGATTTCTTTGGGTACGATCCCCCGAACGGTCAGTTTCACAGACAGGCAGACCGAGGCGTATAAGCCGCTCCGCAAACTTCGCCAGTACAAGCCCCATGAGCTTGCTACGGTATACCGTCTATCGACTGTTGCAGGCGATCCCGGTGATGTTCGGGATCGCGGTCGTGACCTTCCTGCTGGTCAACTTAGCCCCCGGCAACCCGGTCGACTACATGATCTCCGAGCAGCTCGCGAGCGAGGAGCTGATCGCGTCGATCGAGGCGCGCTACGGGCTCGACGAACCGCTCTGGAAGCAGTTTCTCAACTACATCGGCTTCTCGTGGTTCCTCGGCCTGCTCGGGATCCCCGGCTTCACCGACGCCCCGACCGGGCTGTTGCAGGGCGATCTCGGGCTCAGCATGTACTACGATCGCCCCGTCGCCGACCTGATGATCACGCGGATCCCGCCGACGCTCATGCTCGTGCTGTCGGCGTACGCCTTCGCGCTCGTGCTCGCGATCCCGCTGGGCGTGATCGCCGCGAAACGGCGCAACGAGCCGACCGACCACGTCTCGCGGATCGTCGCGCTGTTCGGCGTCAGCACGCCCTCCTTCTGGATCGGCATCATGCTGATCATCATCTTCGGCGTCTGGTTCGAACTGCTCCCGACCGGGCGGATGGTGTATCCGTGGCGCGATCCGGTCTTCTACGGCTACAGCGGCCACCTCGAACTGTGGTACCAGACCGCCCGGCACCTGTTCTTGCCGATGGTCGCGCTCGGGACCCTCCAGATGGCGGTGATCATGCGCGTCGAGCGCAGTTCGATGATCGAATCGCTCCAGTCCGAGTACGTCAAGCTCGCGCGCGCCTACGGGGTCTCCGAGCGGACGATCATGCGAAGACACGCCTTTCGCCCGTCCCAGCTGCCGGTCATCACGCTGATCGGGCTGAACCTGACCACCTCGCTGGGCGGGGCGGTGCTGATCGAGACGGTCTTTGCGATCAACGGGATGGGCCGGCTGATCGTCCAGTCGATCGAGACGCTCGATTACCAGCTCGTCCTCGGGACGACCGTCGTGTTGGGCTTCGTCTTCGTCATCGGCGTGATCATCACCGACCTGGCGTACGCCTACATCGATCCGCGGGTTTCCTACGGGGAGGAGAACTGACATGGCTGCCGGAGAACAACAGACCAGAGAGGACCAGGGCGGAGCCACCGAGGAGTTCGAGGCCGACGTCGGCTGGCGCTACACGCTGCGGAAGGTCAAAGAGGACACGACCGCCCGCTTCGGGCTGTACGTCATCGCGGTCGTCCTGCTGGTGGCGCTGGTCACGGCGATCGACAGCAACCTCTCGCGGCTCACGCTGGGACGGATCGGCGACTACGCGCTCGCACAGGCCGCACCAATGCTCGAACACCCGACGAGGCACCCCGATCCGGGCACGACGACGCGACGCATGCCCCCCTTCTTCGCCGAGGGCGGGAGCGGAAGCCCGCTCGAACACCCGCTCGGAACGGATCACGCGGGCCGTGACTACCTGACGCGCCTGATCTACGGCACCCAGATCTCGGTGTTCGTCGGGATCGTCGCGACCACGATCGGGCTGGGCGTCGGCACGATCGTCGGCGCGGTCTCGGGCTACTACGGGGGCTGGGTCGACGACATCCTGATGCGGACCGTCGAGTCGCTGTACGCGATCCCCGCGCTCGTACTCGTGATCGTCTTTACGGTCTTCGCGAGCGGCGGGAACCCCGACGTCATCTACGCGGTGTTCGGCGTCGGGATCTCGTTTATCCCCGTGTTCGCCCGGCTGATCCGCAGTCGGGTGCTCTCGATCCGCGAGATGGACTACGTCGAGGCCGCACGCGCGACCGGCGTGAAAGATCGGGACATCATCCGCAGACACGTGATCCCGAACAGCTTCGCCCCGGTGTTGGTGCTCGCGACGCTCCAGATCGGCGTAACGATCCTCATCGTCGCCGGGCTGTCCTTTCTGGGCTACGGCGCACAGCCGCCGACGCCCGACTGGGGGCAGATGCTCAACATCTCACACCAGTACATGCTGTCGAACCCCTGGATGAGCGTCTGGCCCGGACTCGCGATCATGCTCACGATCTTCGGATTCAACCTGCTGGGCGACGGGCTACAGGACGCACTCGACCCACGGATGAAATAACAGATGAACGACAACGAAACACTACTGGACGTACGGGACCTGAAAACACAGTTCTACACCGACCGCGGCGCGGTGCGGGCGGTCGACGGCGTCTCCTTCGACGTCAAGCGGGGGGAGATCGTCGGACTCGTCGGCGAGTCGGGCGCGGGCAAAAGCGTCACGACCTCCTCGATCATGCGTCTGATCGAGGAGCCCGGCGAGGTCGTCGGCGGCGAGGTCCGGTACATGGACCGAACCCTCGTCGGCTTCGAGGAGGGCCAGCCCGACGAGGAGGGTCGTCCCGAACTCGTCCCCCGCGACGAGACGCTCTCGGAGGCCGAGATGCGCACGGAGATCCGCGGCAACGAGATCGCGATCATCTTTCAGGACCCGATGGAGAGTCTGAACCCCGTCTACACCGTCGGCGGGCAGGTAAAGGAGTTCATGCAGCTCAACCGCGATCTCGGCGAGGAGGAAGCCCGCGAGGAGGCCGTCGAGATGCTCCGGCGGGTCGGGATCCCCGAGGCCGAGA
>JAWARX010000043.1:0-11564 GCA_038893155.1 Halalkalicoccus sp. | reverse complement strand
TATGAGCGTCCTCGCCGACGAGTTCAGACGGGAGGTGACGGGGGTCCGGATCTCGCTGACCGACCGGTGTAACTTCGACTGCGTCTACTGTCACAACGAGGGGCTGGGCGACACGCGGGGCCCGATGGACCCCCAGGAAAACGAGATGAGCGCCGATGACGTCGTCCGGTTTCTGGAGGTCGCGACCGAGTTCGGCATCGAGAAGGTGAAGTTCACGGGCGGCGAGCCGATGCTTCGGGACGACTTAGAGGAGATCATTCGGCGCACCCCCGACGAGATGGAGGTCTCGATGACGACCAACGGCACGTTCCTGCCGGGCCGGGCGGAGGGACTGGTGGAGGCCGGGTTGGAGCGGGTGAACGTCTCGCAGGACGCGCTGGACCCGAAGGCGTTCGCCGAGATCACGAAAAGCGGCGCGTACGACCGCGTCATCGAGGGTGTCCACGCCGCGCTCGACGCCGGGTTGGATCCGGTGAAGCTCAACATGGTCGTCTTCGAGCACACTGCCGGGTACGTCCCCGAGATGGTCGAGCACGTCGCAAACGAGGACGGCCTTCAGCTCCAGCTGATCCAGTACATGCCCGAGTTGACCGGAAAGCCCGAGTGGAACATCGACATCGAGCGGGTCCACGGCTGGCTCGAAGAGCAGGCCGTGCGCGTCGAGCGGCGCGAGATGCACCACCGCGCGCGCTACTGGATCGCGAGCGACGACGCCACCCTCGACCCCGACTTCGACGCCAACGCGGGGGGGATCGGGATGGTCGAGATCGTCGACCCCGTCGAGAACCCCGAGTTCTGCGCGAACTGCCACCGGGTCCGGGTCACCCACGAGGGCTACCTGAAGGGCTGTCTCAACCGCAACGACGACCTCCGGCCGATGGGCGAGATGGGAAGAAGCGAGATCCGCGAGACGCTGCGCGAAACGATCGAACAACGCGTTCCGTTCTACGGAGAGTACATGGTCCGGGACGGCAACGGCGGCTGGGAGATGAACGACAAATACGTCGACGCCTGAAAACACGGTACTTATTTTCCTCTCCTGTGTCCGCTCGAAGCAGTGAGGACGTACGCCATCGCGCTGGTCGGGTTGGACGGTGCCGGCAAGACGACACAGGCAAGCGCGCTGGCGCGGCGCCTTCGGGACGGGGGCTGTGAGGCGGTCGCGGTTCACCCGTCGAACGACCTGGTCGGCTCCATTCCGGGCGGCGAGCGGATCAAGGCCGGCCTGCTCGGGTGGCTCGGACGGCCGACGCTCGCCAGCCGAGCGAGTCGTCGGCTGCTCATGGTTCTGTTCGGGTACCCGTTCGCGCTCGTCTCGCTCGCGCTCGCGCGCCATCGCCACCGCGGACGGGTCATCGTCTTCGACCGCTATCGCTATCAGTTCCTGTATGACTGTTACGGCCCGCTCGCCCCGTTGCTCGTCCGGGCGCTCCCGACCCCGGACAGGACGATCTGGCTCGCCGCCGACGTCGAGACGCTCTACGAGCGGATGGGTGACGGCGATCGTGAACGTCCACCAGCGTACTATCGCAGCGCGGATTGGTTTCACGACCGGCTGGCTCGGGAACGGGGCTGGACGCGGATCGAGACGGACCGGCCGCTCGATCGGGTGATCGAAGAGGTCTTCGCGAGCGTCGTCGGCCCGGCGGAGTCGCGTTCGCGGTCGCCGAACGCGGATCCACGAACCGGCGGGTAACCGATTCGATCACCGCGGGGTTCGCTGAACTATACCCGGAAGCGCCGGCTGACTCCGTCAGAGCCACCGTGTCGAGAAGCACCCTCCCGGTCGCCCTCCCCAACCCCCAGTACGTCCGCAGGCTGCCCGAATGTACCCTCGTCGGCGTCGTCCACGACCACCCCGCGAGCGTCGAGCGCGTCCGGCGGATCGTCCGCGAGGCGGCTCACGAGACGCTCGCGCTCGAACTCCCGCCGCTGGCGGTCGGACTCTATCGATCGCACGCCACCGAGACCGGCCCGGCGGGCGGCGAGATGAGCGCCGCGATCGAGGAGAGCGGCGCGGCGGTGGTGGGGATCGACGGGCCGAGCGCCCGCTTCGTCCGCACGTTCCACCGGTATCTCGAACGCGAGGGGATCGACGAGGGGACGAGAGGCCGCCTCGAATCGCACCTCGAAACCGCCCGGAGGCGCGCGATGCGCTGTCGGCTCGCGGCGACCGAACTCGGTCGCGGTCGGGCCCTCGACGGCGATCGCGTCTTCGACCACGACTGCGATCCCGAGTCCGGGCGCGAAGACCGCGCGGCCGACGAGCGCTCGCACGTCGCCTCGGCGCGGGCCGCGGCGGCGTTCTCGCCGCCACACGTCGCCCACCGCGACGCTATCCGCGAGGAGTGTATGGCGGCGGCCATCCGCGAGTGTCCCAACCCGGTCGTCGCGGTCGTCGGGATCGGCCACCTCGACGAGCTCGCCGCCCGCCTACGCTAGGCGACCTCCGAGTTTACGCCCGCTCTCGAAGGCGGCGCTCACCCGCCCCTCGCCGGCGACCCAGTCGCCCGCGAAGTACAGCGACGCGTCGCTCGCGCGGGAGAGGGCGTCGGGATCCGCGGCGTCGTCGGGCAGGGCGTGTCGCCAGCGCTGGCAGTCGGTCCAGTCGGGCTCCGCGAGTCGCGGGTCGTCGAGCAGGTCGCTCGCCAGTTCGGCGGCCGCGCTCGCGATCGGGTCCTCGGGCTCCCCGTAGCGTTCGAGCGACCAATCGGGGGCCATCTGGACCACGAGCAGGGACTCGCCGTCGGGGACGTGGCCCGCTTTGCACTCCTCCCGGGAGAGCCAGCCGATCTCGTGGTTCCTATCCGTGTTGACCAGCGCGTAGTAGTGCCGGTCGATCTCGAAGGGGTAGTGAAGCAGTATCGAAAGGATCGTCCGGTAGGGGACCGCCTCGATCTCGCTGACGAGCTCCTCTCGAAGCGGATCCTCCCAGTCGGCGTCCGAGAGAAGGGTGGCGGTCTGCGGGGCCGGCGGCGTCAGCACGAGCGCGTCGAACCCCCACTTCCTCCCGGCACTCTCGACCCGCCAGCGATCCCCCTCGCGGGCGATCGACTCGACGCAGGTTTCGAGTTCGAGCGTCGCGTCGGCGGTAGCGAGAACCTCCTTGGAAAAGCGCGTGATCCCGTCGGCGTAGGTGAGCGCGGGGCGCTCTCGCTTTTCGCCCGGTTCGATGACTCCCGCGGAATCGAACGTCCAGACCGGTTCCTCGATCTCGACCGGGTCGGCCCCGAGATCGCGCACGAACGCTTCGAGCTCCTCGTCGGGCGTGATGTAGTTCGCGCCGTGGTCGTAGACACAGCCGTTCTTCCGTCGGGTGGCCGCACGCCCGCCGACCCCCCGGCTCTTCTCGACGATGGTTACGTCCGCCTCGCCCGCGCGCAGTTCGGCGGCGACGCCGAGGCCGGCGACGCCCGCTCCGACGATTCCGAGCTCCATACTCCCGCTCGGGACGCCAGCGTCTTATACTGTCAGACGTGATTTCGTGAACACTCGGTCGCGTCCCGAGGTATCCGATCACGAGAGGGGTCGGTCTATTGCATCTCCGATTGAAACAGCTACGTCCGACAGTAGTAGCTTGCGGCGACGATAGGCGTATGACGACTCGTGCGGTGGTGCCGGCATGAGCGACGAACGCGGATCGAACCGCTCGGTCGTCGAGCGCGCCCGTCGGGTGATCCCGGGCGGCGCACAGACCGGGCTGCGGGCACAGGCGTACGACCTCGGCGAGATCGCCTTCGCGGGTGCGAGCGGCGCGACCCTCGAAACGGTCGCGGGCGAGTCGCTCGCCGACTACCACCTGGCGTTCGGACCGATCGTGCTGGGCCACGGTCGCCCCGAGGTGGACGAGGCGGTTCGAGCGACGATCGAGGAGGGGGTGCTCTACGGGGCGGCGACAACACCGTTAGAAGTCGAGGTTGCGGAGCGAATCGTCGACCTCGTTCCGAGCGCGGAGCTGGTGAACTTCTGTAACAGCGGTACCGAGGCGACGTATCACGCGATCCGACTCGCGCGCGCCTACACGGGCGACGACCGGCTGATCAAATTCGAGGGTTGTTATCACGGCTGGCACGACTACGTCGATATCGGCGTCTATCCCCCCAGCGAGCGCGTCGGCGAGAAACACCCGGAGTCGGCGGGAATGCTCCCCGAGGCGGTCGAACACACCGAAGTCCTGCCGTTTAACGACTCCGACGCCGTCGAGGAGGCCTTCGAGGCCCTCGACGACGTCGCGGCGGTGATCTGCGAGCCGATCCCCCACTCGGTGGGCTGTCTGCTTCCCGAGATGGAGTTCCTCGAAACGCTCCGTGGGGTGACCGCCGAGAACGACGTCCCGCTGATCTTCGACGAGGTGATCACGGGCTTTCGACACTCGGTCGGGGGGATCCAATCCGAGTTCGGCGTGACGCCCGACCTGACCTGCCTGGCGAAAGCGATGGGCAACGGCTACCCCGTCGCGGCGGTCTGTGGCCGCGAGGAGCTCGTGGGGCAGGCCGGCGGGGACAACACGAGCGGCGTGGTGATCAGCGGCACGTACTCCGGCCATCCCGTGGGGCTCGCCGCGGCCCGCGAAACGATGCGGCTGCTCGAAGCTGAGCCAGTCACCGAGGGGATCTCGGCGCTCGGGGAGCGCTATCGCGAGGGGCTCGAAGGGCTGTTCGAGATGCACGGGATCGAGGGGCGGGTCGTCGGCTACGGCAGCGTCTTCGCGCCCCAGTTCGGCGTCACGGGTGAACCGCGGCACTACGAGGACGTGCTCGGGCTGGACGAGGCGGCCTTCGCCGAGTTCGCGCGCGGGATGCGCGAGCGCGGGCACTTTTTCACGCCGAACCCCTACAAGCGCCAGCACCTCTCGTGGGCCCATGGCGAGGCGGAGTTAGAGGCGTATCTGGCGGCCGCAGATCGGGTGCTCGGATCGCTTTCGATGGACTGATCCGGTGGGCTTAAATACCCGACGCGGGTAGCTGTCAGTGCATACACTGCCAGGGGCGTCGGGTCCCGAGTCCGAGAGGGCGACAGTACAGATCGCGTGTCGTGGTAGCCAAGCCCGGCCCAAGGCGCAGGGTTGCTAACTCTGTGGCGTACAGCCTCCGGGGTTCGAATCCCCGCCACGACGCTCCACTGCCAGGCTACCTGGTAGTCCATCACCACAACCGACGTGGCCGGCACACGACTCGGACAGCAACACATGAGTGAACAAGATCCAGAAGGACAGGACGGACAGGAGGAAGAGGACCTCCGATACTTCGTTCGCATCGGGCAGACGGACCTCGATGGGACGAAATCCGTCGAACGATCGCTAAGCGAGATGAACGGCATCGGCCGCCGAGCGGCCCGCATCATCGCCCAGAACGCCGAGATCCCCCGGACCGCGACGTTCGGGCGACTCGACGACGACGAGATCGAGCGCGTCGTCGAGGAGGTCGAGGGCTTCGCCGAGAACAACCCCGAGTGGCTCGCGAACCATCAGAGCTACTACAGCGGGGAGATCACCCACGAGACCGGCAACGACCTCGAACTCACCCGTCGACAGGACATCAACCGCCTGCAGATGATCAGCGCCTACCGTGGCGTGCGCCACCAGCGCGGCCAGAAGGTCCGCGGGCAGCGCACCCGTTCGACCGGGCGTTCGGAGGGAACGATCGGCGTCAACGTCGAGGAGATCCGCGAAGAGGAGGCTGAGGACGAATAATGGCGCTCGGATCCAACACCAAGTTCTACGAGACGCCGAACCACCCCTTCCAGGGCGAGCGCATCGCCAGCGAGCACTCGCTGGTGGGTCGCTACGGCCTGAAGAACAAAGAGGAGTTCTGGCGCGCACAGTCCGAACTCCGCTCGTTCCGCCGGGAGGCCCGACGGCTGTTGGGCCAAGAACAGCAGGGCGAGGGCGACGCCGAAGCCGGCGAGGGCGGGGAGTTCCTCGCGCGCCTCCAGCGCATCGGCGTGCTCGGCGAGCAAGAGGGCCTCGACGACGTCCTGTCGCTCGAAGTTACCGACCTGCTCGAGCGCCGCCTGCAGACGATCGCGTACCGTAAGGGGCTGGGCCACACGCCGAAACAGGCCCGCCAGTTCATCACCCACGGCCACGTCACGGTCGACGGGCGACGGGTAACGGTGCCGTCGTACAAGGTCTCCGTCACGGAGGAGGATTCGGTGAGCTTCGACGAGAACAGCCCGCTGGCCGACGAACTGCACCCCGAACGCGCGGAGGGACAAGAATGAGCGAATCAGGAGACAGCAAGTGGGGCGTCGCGCACGTCCACGCTTCGTTCAACAACACGATCATCACCGTCACCGACCAGACCGGCGCCGAGACGATCGCCAAGTCCTCGGGCGGCACGGTCGTGAAACAGAACCGCGACGAGGCATCGCCCTATGCGGCGATGCAGATGGCAGAAGTCGTCGCCCAGGAGGTGCTCGATGCGGGTATCGAGGGCGTCCACGTCCGCGTGCGCGGGCCGGGCGGGAACCGCCAGCAGAACCCCGGACCGGGTGCGCAGGCGACGATCCGCGCGCTCGCGCGAGCCGGACTGGAGATCGGCCGGATCGAGGACGTCACGCCGATCCCGCACGACGGCTGTCGCGCGCCGAAAAACAGCGGGTTCTAACGATGGACGAGGAGTTCGCCATCGAGATCGTCGAACGCGACGACCGCAGCGCACGATTCCTCGTGCGCAACACGACCCCCGCGTTCGCAAACGGCGTCCGCCGGGCGATGATCGCGGACGTTCCAACCCTCGCCATCGACTCCGTTCGCTTCATCGAGAACTCCTCGGTGATGTTCAACGAACAGCTCGCGCTTCGACTCGGTCTCGTCCCGCTTACGACGCCCGAGGACTACGAGATCGGCGAGACCGTCACGCTCGCACTCGACGTCGAGGGGCCCGGAACCGCCTACTCGGGCGATCTGGTCAGCTCGGACGAGCAGGTCGAGCCCGCCGAAAAGAACGTGCCGATCATCGAACTCAAAGAGGGCCAGCGCCTCGAGATCGAGGCCGACGCGACCCTCGACGTCGGGCGCGAACACGCCAAACATCAGGGCGGCGTCTCGGTCGGCTATCGCAACCTCGTGCGGGTTACCGTCGAGGGGGACACCGAGGAGTTCGCCGAGGAGGAAGCGAACATCGTCCGTGGCGTCATCGAGACCGAAGACGGCGAGCTCGTGCTCACCGAGGAGTTCGATCACGACCTCACGAATCGGTATCCCGGCAAGAAGCTGCGCGTCGAGGACGTCCCCGGCGCCTTCGTCTTCCACGTCGAGACCGACGGCTCGATGACGGCCGACGAGCTGGTCGATCAGGCCGCGGCATCGATCGGGGATCGCGCCCGCGAACTCGAAGAGGCAGTCAGCGTCTAGGATAGATCATGTGTCCCACCCACCTCCCGGCGGTCGCTTCCGCGGAGAGCGACCGCGTTGGCCAGCAGTGGGTCCCCGCAACCGAAAGGGGTTTTACGGGGCAGGAAGTACGGGCAGTTGCGAGCAGGGATAGCCAAGTCTGGCCAACGGCGCAGCGTTCAGGGCGCTGTCTCGTAGGAGTCCGCAGGTTCAAATCCTGCTCCCTGCACTCCGCTTTTCCGCATCAGTACGAGGAAGAACTATGAGCAAGACCAATCCGAGGCTCACCAGTCTCATCGCCGAATGCAAGTCGGTCGCCCGCGAGTCGGGCGCCGACGTGTGGAGCGACATCGCAGACCGCCTCGAGAAGCCACGCCGGACCCACGCGGAGGTCAACCTCGGTCGCATCGAACGGTACGCGACCGAGGACGAGACCGTCGTCGTGCCCGGGAAGGTTCTCGGAAGCGGTGTGCTGCAAAAGAACGTCACCGTCGCGGCCGTCTCCTTTTCGGGGACCGCCGAGACGAAGATCGAACAGGCCGATGGCCAGGTCGTACGGCTCGAAGAGGTCATCGAACAGAACCCGGAGGGCAGCAACGTGAGGGTGATCGCATGAGAGAACGTATGGAAACGAGTGTGAGTACGCTGGAACCCCGTCCCGGAGGTGGTCGCGTGAGCGAGCGAACGCGACTACACCGGAACGAAGTTCCGGGGGTAATCGCATGAGCGTCGCGGAGTTCGAAGCCGACCTCGTCGTCGACGCCCGGGATTGCATCCTCGGGCGCGTCGCGAGCCAGGTCGCCGAGGCCGCACTCGACGGACAGCGCGTCGCCGTGATCAACGCCGAATCGGCGGTCATCACCGGTAACGAGGAAGACGTGATGAGCGTCTACCGCAAGCGGACCGAGGTCGGAAGCGACCGGGGACCGTACTACCCGAAACGTCCGGACGGTCTGATGAAGCGCGCGATCCGCGGGATGATCCCGTACAAGACCACGCGCGGCCGCGAGGCCTTCGAGAACGTCCGCGTCTACGTCGGCAACCCCCACGATCGGGACGCGGAGGTCTTGGAGGGCACGTCGCTGGATCGGCTCTCGAACATCAAGTTCGTCCAGCTGGGCGAAGTCAGCGAGAACCTGGGGGCAAACGTCACATGGTAACGAACACGAGCGGCAAGAAGAAGACGGCCGTCGCCCGCGCGACCGCGAGCGAGGGCGAGGGGCGCGTTCGCATCAACTCCCAGCCGGTCGAGCTGGTCGAACCCGAGATCGCCCGCCTGAAGATGCTCGAACCGTTCCGCATCGTCGAGGGGGTTCGCGAGGAGATCGACATCGACGTCGACGTCCAGGGTGGGGGCTACAGCGGACAGGCCGACGCCGTGCGCACGGCGATCGCGCGCGCGCTCGTCGAGTTCAGAAACGACGCCGAGCTCCGCGACGCCTACATGGAGTTCGACCGCTCGCTGCTGGTCAACGACGTGCGCCAGTCCGAGCCGAAAAAATGGGGCGGGCCCGGTGCGCGGGCGCGCTACCAGAAGTCCTACCGCTAGGTGATTCCTCCATGATGGTACCAGTCCGGTGTTTCACGTGCGGGAAGGTCGTCGGCGAGCACTGGGAGGCGTTTACCGCCCGGACCGAGGAGGGCGAAGACCCCGCGGAGGTGCTGGACGATCTCGGCGTCGAGCGACACTGCTGTCGCCGGATGCTCGTTTCCCACACCGATCTCGTCGACGTGGTGGCACCCTACCAATGACCCAGCAGTTCAGCCGCTACGAGAAGGCACGCATCCTCGGGGCGCGAGCGCTGCAGGTCTCCTACGGCGCGCCGGTGCTGATCGAGACCGACCAGACCGAGCCGATCCTGATCGCCGCCGAGGAGTACGACGCGGGCGCGCTCCCGTTTACCGTTCGAAGAGGTGACACATGACACAGATCGCAGAGGTGCGGCTCCGGCGGATCCTCGATTCGCGGGGCAACGGCACCGTCGAGGCGGACGTACTGACCGAGAGCGGCGGCTTCGGCCGCGCGGCCGCGCCCAGCGGGGCGAGCACGGGCGAACACGAGGCGATCGAGCTCGCTCCCGAAGCGGCGATCGCCGCCGCCCGCGAGCGGGCCGTCCCACGGCTCGTCGGCGAGGCCTACGCGGGCGACCAGCGCAGCGTCGACGCCGCATTGCACGCCGCCGACGGCACGGACGATTTCTCGGAGATCGGTGCGAACAGCGCGGTCGCGATCAGCATGGCCGCCGCCAAAGCCGGCGCGGACATGCTCGGCGCGCCGCTGTACCAGCACCTCGGCGGCGCGTTCCGAGGCGAGAACTTCCCGGTACCCCTCGGCAACGTCGTCGGCGGGGGCGAACACGCCGCCGACGCGACGGACATCCAGGAGTTCCTCTCGGCACCGGTCGGCGCGCCGAGCGTGACCGACGCCGTCTTCGCGAACGCCGCGGTCCACGGGGAGGTCCACGACATCCTCGCCGAGCGCGGTATTCCTGCAGGAAAGGGCGACGAGGGCGCGTGGGCACCCTCCGTGGACGACGAGGAGGCCTTCGAGATCGTGGCCGAAGCCACGGAGACCGTGAGCGACGAGGTCGGCTTCGAGATCGGCTTCGGGCTCGACGTCGCCGCCGCCGAGATGTACGACGCCGAGGACGAGGAGTACGTCTACAGCGACCGTACGCGCTCGACTGCAGAGCAGATCGAGTACGTCGCGGAGCTCGTTTCCGAGTACGATCTGGTCTACGTCGAGGATCCCCTCGACGAGAACGACTTCGAGGCCTTTGCCGACCTGACCGAGAAAGTGGGTGAAAAGACGCTGATCTGCGGGGACGACCTGTTCGTCACCAACACTGAGCGCCTCTCGTGGGGCATCGAGGAGGGGTCGGCCAACTCGATCCTGATCAAGCCCAACCAGATCGGCACCCTCACCGATGCCTTCGACGCGATCGAGCTCGCGACGCGAAACGGCATCAAGCCGGTCGTCTCGCATCGCTCGGGCGAGACCGAGGACACCACGATCGCACACCTCGCCGTGGCGACGGACGCCCCCTTCATCAAGACGGGCGCGGCCGGCGGCGAGCGAACCGCCAAACTCAACGAACTCATCCGCATCGCGGAGGACGCACTATGAGCAACGACCCAGACCAAGACGGGCTCGAGGCGGCCGAGGAGGAGATCGACGAGGAACCCGAACCAGAAGCGGGCGGGGACCCCGAGGTCGATCCCGACGAGGACGTCAGAGCCGACAACGAGGAACCGAGCGCCGACGCCGACACCGACGAGGCCGAGGCCGAAGCAGAACCAGCGGACGAAAGCGAAGACACCGAAGACGAGGAGCCGGCCGGACCGGCGCTCGACGACGACGTCATGTCCGACGAGGAGGCGGACCTCCTCATTCCCGTCGAGGAGTACCTCGGCGCGGGGGCCCACATCGGGACCCAGCAGAAGACGAAGGACATGGAGCGGTTCATCCACCGCGTGCGCACCGACGGGCTGTACGTGCTGGACATCTCGAAGACCGACGAGCGGATCCGCACCGCCGCGGACTTCCTCTCGAACTACGACCCCGAGCAGGTCCTCGTGACGTCCTCACGGCAGTACGGCCGGTTCCCGGCCGAGAAGTTCGCCGAGACCATCGGCGCGCGCGCCCGCACGGGCCGGTTCATCCCGGGAACGCTGACGAACCCCAAGTACGACGGCTACATCGAACCCGACGTGGTCGTCGTCACCGACCCGATCGGCGACGCACAGGCGGTGACGGAAGCCATCACGGTGGGGATTCCCGTCATCGCGATGTGTGACTCGAACAACTCGACGAGCAACGTCGACCTCGTGATCCCGACGAACAACAAGGGTCGCAAGGCGCTGTCGGTCGTCTACTGGCTGCTCGCGAACGAGACGCTGGATCGCCGCGGTGCCGATACGGTCTACGCACTCGAGGACTTCGAGAGCGGGATCTGAGCGCTCGATAGTCGCGCTGATTTTCACGGCAGTATCACCGGCGGAGGCGGCTCGATGCCTGCAACTAGCCTTCGTTCGCGAGCGCGGGCGATGTCGAGACGAGCGTCTCCAGGCCCTCTTCGAGATCGACCGTCGGCTCGTAGCCCAACCGCTCGCGGGCTTTCGTAACGTCCCCGCGGCTGTGTGCGATGTCGCCGTCCCGCCCCTCGGTGTGGACGATCTCCGAATCCGATCCGGTGACCCCCCTGATCGTGCGAGCGAGCTCTGCAAT
>JAWARX010000042.1:0-7678 GCA_038893155.1 Halalkalicoccus sp. | reverse complement strand
GTAGGGGTCGGACTCTAAACCGACCGACGAGCCGGTTCGCTGGCCCAGGAGGGCGGAAAGCAGCCTGCCGAGCGTTTCGTTTACCGTGTGACCGAAACAGGCGTTTATCACGACCGTCCCGCCCGAGAACTCGATCAGCAGGCGATCTTCGTCGGGGATCGGGTGGCCGGCCTCGACGTGGCGCTCGATCGGTCCGAGGGCCTCGCTCGCGGTGTGGAGATTGGTCGGGTATCTGGAGACGAACTCGCGGGCGACCGCCTTTCGGGGTGCGCCCCCCGAAAACTGCGGGGCTGCCACCCGACGGAGTTCGCCGACGTTCTCGGCCACCGCCTGGGGGACCGGAATCTCCTGGCCCACCCACGAGGGGATCTCGCCCGTCGGGTTTTCTACTGGACCTACCCGGACTTTCTCCTCCTCGTCGTCGATCTCGACGATCCGCCACATCTCCCCGCGCTGGATGAACGACGCGCCCGGCTCCCCGAAGGTGGTGACGAAGCGCTCATCGAGTGTGCCGACCGCGCGCCCGCTCGCGACGTCCCGGACCTCGTAGGTCGCCTCGTCGGGGATCATCGAGAGGTTCGCGTACACGTACTGCCAGGTCCCGCCGGATTTCTCCAGACTATCGCTTTCCTCGTCGAGCCAGAGGATTCTGTTGTGAGAAAGCTCCCGAACCACCTCCCGGAACGTCTCCGCCGGTAGCTCGGCGAAGGGCGCTGCGCGGGTGACGATCCCGTAGGCCTTTCTGGCACTGATCTCGCCGTGGCCCATCACCAGCCCGCTGATCTGGTTCGCGAGCGTATCCAGGCTCCCCGTGTGGATCGCCGACCGCTCGACCTCGCCACGCCGGGCCCGATCCACGATCGCCAGCGCCTCCAGGGCGTCGTCGGGCGATGTGGCGATCACCGTCCCCCGCGAAACCCGATCGCTGCGGTGACCCGCCCGACCCACGCGCTGGAGCAGCCGCGAGACCTCGCGGGGACTCGCGTATTGGACGACGTGGTCGACCTGTCCCACGTCGATGCCCAGCTCCATCGAGGAGGTACAGAGCAGCCCGTCGAGTTCGCCCGCTTTGAACGCCTCTTCGACTTCTATTCGAGCTTCCTTCGAGAGCGAGCCGTGGTGTACCCCGATGTTCGCCTCCAGAACGTTGAACCGAGAGCCGAGCGCTTCCGCGGTCTGGCGCGTGTTGACGAAGATCAGGGTGGATTCGTTCGACGCGACGATCTCGGTGATCGCGCGGACGTGGCTCGCCGTCTCGGGGTCGGTGACGAGTTCGCTCGCGAGTTCCTCGTCTCCCGGTTCGATCTCCGGGGTGAGCACCCGAAGGTCGAGGCGACTGCCCGTGTCGACCTCGCAGATCTCGCAGGGCCGATTGCCGGTGAGGAAGGCCCCCACCGACTCGGGATCGCCGACGGTCGCAGAGAGGCCGATCCGCTGGAAGTCGCCCGCCAGTTCGACCAGCCGTTCGAGCGCGATCGCCAGCTGCGCGCCGCGTTTCGAGGCCGCGAGTTCGTGGACCTCGTCGACCACGACGTGTTCGAGATCGGAGAGGGCTTTCCGGAGCTTCGAGCCCGTCAACATCGCCTGGACGGTTTCGGGCGTCGTTACGAGCACGTCCGGGGGATCGTTCGCCTGCTTCTGACGCTGGTAATCGCTCGTGTCGCCGTGGCGCACCGCGATCTCGATGTCCAACCGCTCGCCCCACCACTCCAGGCGCTCGCGCATGTCGCGATTGAGCGCGCGCAGCGGGGTGATGTACAGCGCCGAGAGGCCGAACCGCTCGTCGGATTGCGAGATGGCGTCGAACACGGGCAGCATGGCGGTCTCGGTCTTGCCGGTGCCGGTCGGCGCGATCACCAGCGCGTTCTTTCCGGCGGAAAGCGGCGCGATGGCGGCCCGCTGTGGGGCGGTCGGCGTCGAGAAACCCCGCTCGGAGAGCGCCGCCCGGACCTCGCTGCCGAGATGCGTGAAGGCCGCAGAACCCGACGCGGCCCGCTGTTCGCTCATCGCCCCGCGTACGTATCGGAGGAAAGTAAGCGCGTTGCTTGCCCTCAGACCGTCTCGTAGGGCCCCAGCCGCGTCCCGTCGAGCAGGTACGCCTCGCCGCCCGCGAGCCCGTCGGGCAAGAACGGACAGAGGAAGTCCTGCCCGACGTTGACCCACGTCCCGCCCATCAGTTCGTTGAACGCCGGGAACACCACCAGATCGGTGTCCGTCCACGCCTCGACGCGGTCGGCGAACGGCTCCGGCGAGAGCGCCCCCCGGAGCCAGACGCGTTCGGTGCGAGTTCCCCCCACTTCATCGGTCAGCCTGACCTGCGGGTGTTCGTGGCCCACGCAGACCACCCGAGCACCGAGCACCTCGGGCGCGGGCCAGCCGTGGCCGTGACAAAAGCCCACGTCGCCGATTCGAACGCCTCCGCCCGGCGTCACCGTCACCTCCGGAACCTCGCCCGGCGTTCGGGGCGAGCGCGCGTTCTCGACGATCCCCTCGATCTCGCCGTCGTGGTTTCCCTTGACGATCGTCGCGGGAACGGAAAGCGTTTCGAGAAAGACCTCGATCTCGCCGCGTTCCGCGCCGCCGGGCCCGCCGATCGAGTGCATGAAGTCGCCGAGGACCACGAGCCTATCGGCGTCCGCCTCCGCGAGCAACCCCCGGACGCGTTCGCGGCGGTTCTCGGCGCGACTCGCGACCTCGACGCCGTGTTCGTACCGGAGCGCTTGCTCGATGCCCGCGTGAAAATCCGCGAGGACGACCGCGCGCTCGTCGCCGAGATCCGCAAGCGCGGCCGGCTCGCCGGGAATCGGCTCGACGAGCGCCATCAGATTGGCTTCAACACGTCGTCCTGGGGCTCGTAACACCGCCCGCTCAACAGCGCGCTCTCGATGGCGTCGTCGACCGCCTCGGGGGCGACGCCGGCCTCGCTCGCGACCCGCTCGATCACCGCCTCGCGGTCCGCGCCGTCGCCGTCGGCCAGCTCTTTCATCACCGTCATCGCGCGGTCCTCGACGTCGACCTCCTCGCTGTCGACCGGCGATTCGGGCTCAGGTGCGGGGTCCGGTTCCGGCTCGCCGGCAGGTTCGGACTCGCTGACGTCCGCTGAATCCGTCGATTCCGCCGCCTCCGACGCGCCCGTCTCGGGTTCGTCCGCCCCCGCGTCCGTCGACTCGTCGGGCTCGGGCACGTCGATATCGGCCTCCCCGGGCTCCTCGACCTCGTTGCCCGAGGAGAAGCCCATGTCGAACTCCGCTTCGATCTCGGCGCGTTCCTCGGCGTCGAACTCGTACATCTCACCGTCGGTTCCGTCCGGCGCGTCCGGTTGCGACGGGGCTTCGGACTCGGGATCCGCGGCCGACTCCGCTTCCGGCGTCGAGTCGCTCTCGAC
This sequence comes from Halalkalicoccus sp., assembly GCA_038893155.1. Classification (GTDB taxonomy): domain Archaea; phylum Halobacteriota; class Halobacteria; order Halobacteriales; family Halalkalicoccaceae; genus Halalkalicoccus. The sequence continues at coordinate 4,293 of JAWARX010000042.1, read as the reverse complement.
GCCGAAGTCACCGAGTTCGCCCGTGTCCGGTTCGCCGGTGTCGCTGGCCTCGGTCGCAGTCGGTGCGTCCTCCGCACCCGGGCTCCCGTCGGATGTGGCGGATTCGGACGCGTCCGCTTCGACGCCTGCCGATGCCTCACCCGCCGAATCGGGTGTGTCGCTGACGGGCTCCGCGCTCGCTTCGACGGTCGTCTCTTCGACGTCCGAACCCGCGTCAGCTTCCGTCGGCGAGCCCGCCGAGTCCGGCGTTCCGTCGGCGGGCTCCGGGGTCGCGTCGACGTCGGCGGCGTCGAGGTCGGTCCGAAGCGCCGCGAGGTCCACGGCGCGTCCGTCGTCCTCGTCGGGGGCGATCGCCGGCGGGGTCACCTCCTCGACCTCGCCGGCGACGAGGCGCGCCGCGTCGAGCGCGGTCTCGCGAAGCGCCGCCAGGTAGGCGGGCGTCGTCCCGTACTCCTCGCGCGCGAGCGCGATCCCGGAGCCGGGTTCGCGCTCGTCCGTTTCGAGCGCGCGGGCGAACGCGTCGATCCGCCGGAGGGTGTGTTCGGCCGCGCCGACGGTCCAGCGGTCGCGCGTCTCGGCGTCGACCTCCGCGACGCTCTCCGGGCGCACGGAGGTGTAGACGCGATCGGAGTCGTCGGGCCGGAAGGTGTTTGCCTTCCCCGTGACCGCGACGAACGCGGGCGGGTCGGCCCGTTCGAGAAAGGCCAGCGCGTCGGGCTGGTACTGCCCGGCGTAGACGACGAACGCGCCGGTCGGGTCGACCACGCGCGCCCGGACGACCTCCTCGTTGACCCGCTCGACCTCGGTGAGCACGCCCACCACGAACAGCCGGTTGACCCGCGCGCCCGTCGGCGTGATCACGTATTTCGGCGCGCGCTCCTCGTCGCTGTCGGCGTACTCGAGGCTCGCGGCGTCGAACTCGCAGGCGAACAGCCGGTGAGCGACCTCGCGGGTTCCCGGCCCCGGGTCGCCACCCGACCCGCCGTTCTCGTTCGAACTCACTGTCCCACCTCCGCGAGCAGCGCTCTCGCACGCTCGGCGGGCGACTCTGCGGCCTCCTCGAACTCGCTGGCGTTGAGGTTCGCGCCGTACTCGTCGACGCTCAGCGACCCCCGAACCGCGTACTCCCGCCCGACGAGCCGCTCGCGGATGGAATCGGCGACGACCTCCTGGTCCATCGCGGCGCGGGCCTGCTCGCGCGCGTCGTCGATGTCGCCGCCGTAGACCTCGCGGGTCAGCTCCGTGCCCAGAATGGCGGTCGCGGTGCCGGTCCCGTCGTCCAGGATCGCCTTCACCCGGAGGTCGTCCTCGCCCTCGACCTGCCCGTGGTTCCGACACTGTCCCTTCTGGACGACGCGACCGCATTCGGGACAGCGCTGGATCAGTCCCGAGCCGTCACGCACCGCCACGACCGTGCCGACCAGCTCGACGTCGAACGCCCCGCCGTCTTCCACCGCGTCGCCGATCGCTCGCCTGGGTGCCGACTCGCTCACCTCGATCTCGCGATCGAGCGTCGACACCGCCGTGAACTCGGAACAGTTGATCGAGGGGGCACCCCGGAACTCGCGGACGTAGACGTTCTCGAAGCGGAGATCCGCACCCGCCTCGATCTGCGCGCGCGGCTCCCAGTCGGTGAACGGCAACCGGGTGGTCTCGTCACCGAGCACGCCCGAGAGGATCTCGGTCTCGCCGTCGCGGCCGTCGATCGTGCGGGTCTCGACCTCCAGCACGCGCGCCTCGACGGTCAGCCCCCGGTCGCCGGGTTCGACGCTCGCGAGGTCTCGCTCGCCGCCGATCTCGTAGGGCACGTCGAGCTCCTCGTCCTCGAAGACGAGCGTCGTCGACTCGCCGAGGTTGAGCTCGGGGTGGCCGTCCCATTCGCGGACCCCGGCGTTGCCCGCCGTGACCGTATCGCCCGGCGAGAGGCCGAACTCCTCCCAGGCGGTGTAGTCGATGGTGCCACTCGAATCGGCGAGAACGCCTTCGGTAATCACCTGCTCGTTGCCCTGATACCGGATCGAGCGTTTGCCGGCGGTCAGCACGCGCGCGGTGACGGTGACGTTCGAGTCGGCGGTCGTAATCGCACCGATCGCCTTCGATTCGGGTTCGGCCCCCGCCGAGCCGCCACCGTACTTCCGGCGTAAGCTCTGGACGGCCTCGTCCATCGGCACGCTGTAGGAGACGAGGTTTTCGAGATCGCGTTTGACCTCCTCTTTGTCGATACCGAGGTCGGAGGCGAGCGCCTCGGCACGTTCGTCTACGCTCATCACCCCTTCTTTGATCGGGGACGGGTATAAACGGTTGCCCGCCGGGCCGAAAGTGGTTTTCTCGCCCGCGCGAGACGGCAGGACATGTACGTCGTCGTCAACGCCGCGACGAGCGCCGACGGAAAGCTCTCCAGTCGGCGACGCGAACAGATCGCGATCAGCGGGCCAGCCGATTTCGAGCGGGTCGACGCGCTCCGAGCCGAGAGCGACGCCGTGATGGTCGGCGTCGGGACCGTGCTCGCCGACGATCCCTCCCTGACGCTCGATTCCACGGAGCGCATGGCGGCCCGCACCGACCGGAGCGAGCCGCCCCACCCGGCCAGAGTGGTCGCCGACTCGCGGGCGCGCACGCCGCCCGACGCCCGGATCCTCGACGACGAGGCAACGACCTACCTGCTCGTGAGCGAGGCCGCGCCCGCAGAACGGATCGAGCGGCTCGAAACGACGGGCGCGCGAATCGTCGAGGCAGGGGCAGAGCGAGTCGCCCTCGAACCCGCGCTCGCCGAACTCGCCTCCGAGGGCATCGAACGAGCGATGGTCGAGGGGGGCGGCGAGCTGATCTTCTCGCTGTTCGCTGCGGGACTGGTCGACGAACTGTCCGTGTTCGTCGGCCCGACGATCATCGGCGGCCGGGAGGCCCCGACGCTCGCAGACGGGGAGGGGTTCGTCGAGGGGTTCCCGGAGCTCGCGCTCGAATCGGTCGAGCGGCTCGACGACGGCGTATTGCTTCGCTGGCGGGTCCGAGCGGGCGACGAACGGGAAGAAGGGAGGAACGACTACCCGGTCAGGTGACGGTACTCGGCGAGCGCTTTGTCCCGGAACAAAAAGTACGCAAAGGCGAGGACGACCAGCCCGATGGCCGCGATCCAGCCCGCAAGCAGCAGATCACCGCCGGCCACGGCGGTGGTGTAGCTTCGGTACTCGACGAGCGCGCTCGCCGCCGTGAGACCGACGCCCAGGACGCTGTAGAACGCGAGCAACAGCGCGTGGATCGCCAGCTCGATGAACTCCTCTGGCATACAGGGTCGTCAGTCGCGCACCCTTCATAGCCCTTCTGGTCCGCCGCCGGACCCGGCGCTGGAGAGCGAGGGGTCGGAATAGAAGAAGGGACGAGCAGGTCGTCCCCATCCACCTTCGTAGTCCACGCTGGCTCACACCAGCGTACTCACCTGTCGTATTCGCGACCTGATAAATAATTCGGTATCGATCGGCTCGCCGGACGAACCCGCGGCTGTGCGGTCGAATCGGACGGTCGGGCCGATCGCCAGTAAGCTCTTTTCGCGCTCGTCCGTCTAACACTCATGAGCAGCGACCGGTTACTCGAACGGGCGATCGACGAGGCGCCGATCGGGGTCACCATCGCGGACGCCAACCGTCCGGACGACCCGCTGATCTACGTCAACGACGCCTTCGAGCGGCTAACGGGCTACCCCAAAGAGGAAGCGCTCGGGACGAACTGCCGGTTCCTGCAGGGCGAGCGAACCGAGAGAGAGCCGGTTCGGGCGATGCGCGAGGCGATCGACGCCCGCGAACCGGTGTCGGTCGAACTCAGGAACTACCGCAAGGACGGCACGGAGTTCTGGAACGAAGTCGACATCGCGCCGCTCCACGAGGACGGCGAGACGACCCATTTCGTGGGCTTTCAGACCGACGTCACCGCCCGGAAACGGGCTGAGTTCGAGGTCGAGCGACGCATCGAGGAGGTCGAACGCGAACGTCGGAAGCTCCAGTCCGTGCTCGAACGGATCGACGGCCTCCTCGAGGACATCACCCGCGTGCTGGTCGAGGCGGACCACTCCAACACGCTCGGACGAGGCGAAGGACCACCATGACCCACACGACCACCCACACGACGAAGCCCACCACGCACACGACCAGGCCGACGTCGCCCACGTCGACGGGCACCTCGACACACACGACCACCTCGTCCACCACCTCGACACACACGACCACCTCGTCCACCACCTCGAGCACCACCTCCTCCACCACCCCCAGCACCCCGGAGACCCCCGGGACCAGCGGCACG
>JAWARX010000041.1:0-11595 GCA_038893155.1 Halalkalicoccus sp. | reverse complement strand
TGGACTGTACGCTCTGTGAGCTTCCGACGGGGGAACGGCCGGTGACCGACAGCGATATCGACGGCCAGTTCTGCTGTCGGGGCTGTCTCGAAGTCTACCGAACGCTCGGCGACGTCGATATCGAGACCGTCGACGCCGCGGATCTCGCGGACACGCCGACGGTCGATCCCGAACTGGGCGAGACGACGTATCTCTCGATCGACGGGATGCACTGTAAGACCTGTGAGCTGTTCATCGAGTCGATCGCTCGGGAGGTAGAGGGGGTCTACGACGCCGAATCGAGCTACGCGACCGACATGGTGCGCATCCAGTACGACCCGAAGAAGCTGGGCGTCGACGAACTGGCTTCGAAGATCAGCAAGCTGGGCTACCGGGCCTCGCTGCCGACCGAGGAGGACGAGGACGCCGAAAGCCGCTTCGAGTTCGAGAAGTACCGGTCGGTGATCGCGCTGCTCGTGATGATGCCGGTGATGGCCCCCTACATCCTCTTTATTTATCCCACGTACCTCGGGATCTACCCGCGGGAGTTCCTTTATAACTCGACGCTGGGGGCGATGGTCTACGCGCCGCTTTTCGTCTGGACGACGCTCATCATCATCGGGCTCGGATACCCGACGCTCAGGGGTGCGTACGTCAGTCTGACGGTCGGCCAGCCGAACATGGACGTGCTGATCGCGCTGGCGGTGCTCGCGGCGTACGTCTACTCGGGCGCGGCGTTCGCGCTCGGCCAGCGCGACCTGTATTTCGACGTGGCAGTGATGATCCTCGTCGTCGTCACCGTCGGAAACCACATCGAGTCCCGAGTGAAGCGAAGCGCCCTGGGCAATCACTCCGCGCTCACGAAATCGCGGATCACGAGCGCCCGCAAGCTCCTCGAAGACGGCTCGACCGAAACGGTCGACGTCGGCGAGTGTTCGCCGGGCGATCGGGTGCTCGTCAAGCCCGGCGAGCGGATCCCGGTCGACGGGGTAGTGATCGAGGGGACGGCGGCGGTCGACGAGGCGCTGATGACCGGCGAGTCCCTCCCCCAGCCCAAATCCGCGGGCGAACCGGTGCTCGGGGGGTCGGTCGTCACCGACAGCGCGCTGGTCGTCGAGGTCGGCGAGACCGCCGAGAGCACGCTCGAACAGCTCGTCGAGCTGCTCTGGAACGTAAAAAGCTCGGACTCGGGGATGCAGCGGCTCGCCGATCGCTTCGCGGTGATCTTCGTCCCGCTCGTGATCGTCATCGCACTGCTGACGGCTGCGGCGTGGTTCTCGCTCGGGCTCCCCCTCGCGGGGGCGATTCTGATCGGCGTCTCGGTACTGGTGATCTCCTGTCCGTGCTCGCTGGGGATCGCGACGCCGCTCGCGCTCGCCTCGGGTACGCACGAAGCCTCCGAGCGCCGCATTCTCCTGTTGAACTCGAACATCCTGGAACGGATCACCGACTCGGAGGTGATCGTCTTCGACAAGACGGGGACGCTCACGACGGGCGAGATGAGCGTCGAGCGGACGATTCCGGCGGACGGCGAAAGCGAGAGAGAGGTGCTCGCCCACGCGGCGGCCGTCGAGGGGCGCTCAAGCCACCCCGTCGGCGAGGCGATTTCCGAAGTAGCCGGCGAGGTCGGGCTCACAGTCGAGGGGTTCGAACGCGGACCGCGCGGCGTCTCGGCGACCGTCGACGGCCGGGAGGTGACCGTCGGCCACCCGAGCGTCTTCGAGACGGAGTGGGACGTGCCCGGATCGGTCACGGCGGCGATCGAGGCGGCGTTTGCTGCCGATACTCACCCCACCGTGGTCGGCTGGGACGGCGCTGCCCGCGGTGTGATCACGATCCGCGACACGCCCAGAGAGGGCTGGAAGGAGGTCGTCTCGGAGCTCGCAAGCGCGGGGCGGAAGATCGTCGTGTTGACGGGCGACGACGAGCGCATGGCAAAACGATTCTCGGAACACCCGAACGTCGACGACGTGTTCGCCGGCGTGCGTCCCGAATCGAAAGAGGCCATCGTCGGACGCCTGCGCGCGGCGGGGACGACGACGATGATCGGCGACGGGACGAACGACGCGCCCGCGCTGGCGAGTGCGGATCTGGGCATCGCCATGTCGAGCGGCACCGAGCTCGCGATGGACGCCGCGGACGCCGTCGTGATGGACGACGATCTGGCCGCGATACCCGAGATCTTCGAGATCGCCCGCTCGACGAAAAAGCGGATCCGCCAGAACCTCGGCTGGGCGATCGGCTACAACCTCATCGCGATCCCGCTCGCGGTGCTCGGCTACATCAACCCGCTGATCGCCGCGGTGATCATGGCGATCAGTAGCCTGATCGTCGTCGCGAACTCCGGGCGGCGCTCGCTGCCGTGGTTCAACGCGGAAGAAAGCGATGGAGAGGCGGATGCCGGTGTGGGGAGTTCGCCGTCTCGGGCGTAGCGTCTTCTCACCGTCACATCCACGGATCGAGTTCTTCACGGCCCGTGAACTCATCGTCGCTCGGGTACGCTTCGATCATCGCGAGAAGCCCTGACGCCACCTGATAGGCGGGCGTCGTGTCATCGTAGAGCAACACGACATCCACCGGAGCTTCCTATGGAAGGCTGCCGAAGTCCTTCACGTCGCTCGTCACAACGATGAGATCGTGATCCCGCGCGTCCGGTAAAACGTCGTCCGTATCGTCCGCACCCTGCCAGAGTGCATCACGGACGTGTTCGGTGTGGACGCCCTCTTTGTGTAGATACGTCGCCGTCTTCGGATCGACGTTCTCGTCGAGCAGAAATCGCCACTCGCTCATCTCACGCTGTGTCTGGAGCGACTCCCTCGGGTCGATCGATCTCGTCTCGGAACGTCTCGATGGCCTTTCGGCGCTCTTCGTCCACCGCGCGCATTTCACGCGGGTGATCGTGGTAGTACGCGAGTGCGTGATAGACATCGGCCACGTCGAGGTCGTACCGATCAGCAACCGCCTCGGGATCCTCGTCTCGGTTCTCGACGAGCGCGTGCAGCTGGCGAACGCTGATGCGCCGCCCGCGGACGTGTGGCTCGCTCATGCGATCACGGGCGATCCGGCGCGTGTCGCGTTCGGCCATAGCTACCGTTCGATAGCCGACTGCAAAAACGTACTGCCCGTCTCAGGTCGAACGCAGCCTTTGGCGGTCGAAGATTACGACTCCACTATCAACGAGAGCCCTCCGACGACAGCGAGTACTGCACCGGCTACCGCGATCCAAACCGTCCCACCGTCGGGAACGGAGTCGGATAGGTCATTCGAGGAGACAACGATATAAACCGTGCTGAGAACCATTCCGGTGCCTCCAACCGTCATCAGCATTGGTCCGAGACCGATACCTTCCGAGAATAAGCTGGAAACCCCTATCAAACCGAACACGCCACCGCAAACCGCCATCGATGTGTGATAGAGGAGTGACTTGTTCATGAATCGTGTCTTGTATGTGAAATGATAATCTCCCGGCTTGTTTTGTCTGCGTACTACAGCTTGAACATTTATACTGTTGTACTGCTAACTATTGTATAAACGAATCCAAATCAGAAGAGAATCCGCTGGAAAATCCAGTTTTTCGCTACGGAATTAGTCTCGCTATCGCAGCGATGATCCTCGTCATCGCGTTCGTCTACTTCGACGGCGTTGCTCGCTGGCTTCTGTTGGGGCTGGCCGTCTTCGAGATGGCCGTCCTTCCGAGACGGCTCAAAAAGGTAGCGTAAGCAGATCGGCGCAAACAACACGGAAGTAGCTGATTGGATTTAATTCTCAGGAAGACGGCATAACAGAGCCTCGTAGTATTACTGCCCCGATAACGAGTAAGCCAAGACTACTCAGGGCGTAAACATCGATACTGAACGTCGTCGCTCGGAGCAGCAAACCGATCGTCCCTGCAAGGATGAACGAACTTCCTATCGCAAACTCCTTTCGCTGAACGTCAGTTACCGCCGGTTCAGTTATCTCCATCTAACTACGCATAAAATTCGGATAACAGATTAAACCAATCGGCAGTGCTGATCTTCCTTACTCGCCGGTTTCGATCGGCGTTCGGATCATGCTGCCCCACTCGGTCCACGAGCCGTCGTAGTTGCGCACGTCCTCGAAGCCCAGCAGCTCGTGCAGCGCGAACCACTCGATCGAGGAGCGCTCGCCGACGCGGCAGTACGCGATCGTCGACTCCCCGCCGTCGATGCCCTTCTCGGCGTACAGTTCGCGCAGTTCGTCGGGACCCTTGAACGTGCCGTCGTCGTTCAGGATCGTCGGGACGGGAACGTTCGACGCACCGGGGATGTGGCCCGCGCGCTGGGCGGTCTCCTGGAGCCCTTCGGGCGCGAGGAGCTCGCCGGTGAACTCCTCGGGCGAGCGCACGTCCACGAGCGGCAGGCCCTGCTCGATCGCCGTGCTCACGTCGTCCCGGTACGCGCGGATCGACTCGAACGGACCGCGGGCGGTGTACTCCTGCGGGGAGAAGTCGGGGACCTCCTCGGTCAGCGGGTAGTCGTTGTCGACCCAGTACTCCTTCCCGCCGTTCAACACGCGAGCGTCCTCGTGGCCGTAGTATTTGGCCTGCCAGTAGGCAAAGAGCGCGAACCAGTTGGGAACGCGCCCGCCGCCGTAGAAGACGATCGTCGAGTCCTCGGTGATGCCGGCCTCGCCCATCGTCTCCTCGAAGGCCTCCTTCGAGAGGATATCGCGCGTGGTCTGGTCCGTGAAGTCCTCCTCCCAGTCGAAGAAGATCGCCCCCGGCGCGTGGCCCTCCTCGTAGGCGGTGTACTCCGAGTCGGCGGTCACGGTCGGATTGTTCACCTCGAGCAGTCGGTACTCGGGGTCGTCGCTCTGGAACTCCTCCAGATGGTCCTCGACCCAGTCGGCGTCGACGAGCACGTCGGTATCGTAATCGGACATACACCGATACCTACGACCCCGACACCCTCATCCTTTGGGGCGGCGGCCGGATCCGTCGGTTCCTCCGAAAAGGCGCAATCGTTTCCGCTACGTTTGGCCGTTCGCGACCTCGACTGCCCGGACCGCAGCGACGTTCTCGGCGACGTCGTGAACGCGAACGATGTCCGCACCCCGTTCGACCGCGATCGTTGTCCCGGCAATCGTTGCCGCCGTTCGGTTTCCCGACTCCCGATCGATCCGTTCGAACATCGACTTCTGGGAGTGGCCGATCAACACCGGACAGCCGAGCGCGCGCAGTTCCCCGGTGCGCCCGAGGATCTCGAAGCTCTCGCTCGAGCGCTTCCCGAAGCCGAGTCCGGGGTCGACGACGATTTTCTCCCGGTCGAGTCCGGCCTTCTCGGCGAGCAACACGCGCTCGGTGAGGTCCGCGATCACGTCCTCGACGACGTCGTCGTACTCGACCACGCGCTCGGGATCGACCGGCGTATCGAGGCTGTGCATCACGATCAGGGGCACGTCGTACTCGGCGGCGACGAATCGCATCTCGGGGTCCTCGAGGCCGCTGACGTCATTGAGTACGTCCGCCCCTGCCTCCAGTGCGGCCCGTCCGACCGCGGCCTTGCGGGTGTCGATCGAGATCATCGCGTCGAGGTCGGCGATGCGCTCGATCACCGGCACCACGCGGTCGATCTCCTCTTCCACCGGAACCGGATCGGCCCCCGGCCGGGTGCTCTCGCCGCCGACGTCGATAACGTCAGCGCCCTCCTCGACCATCTCCTTCGCCCTCGCGACCGCCTCTTCGACCGCCTCGTAGCGCCCGCCGTCGTGGAAGCTGTCGGGCGTCACGTTGAGGATGCCCATCACCGCGGTCCGGTTCTCCCACGGATAGCCTCGGGAGGTCCGCGAGACGCCGATATCGAGCGTCTCGCGGATCTCGCGCGCGATCTCCGGGAGGCCGTAGGGCTGCTCGTCGAGCTTCTCACAGAGGCGTTTGAACTGGGCGAGCGTGCCCATCATCGCGACGTCGATGGTCTCGTCGTCCTGCTCGTTGAGGCCCGACAGCGCACACTCCCCGCCGAGCGAGAGCAGTTCCTCTTTGAGGTACTGGGCCTGTCGACGCTGGACGCGAGCTTTGACCACGCGGTGGACCGCCTTCCCGCGCATCCGCCAGACGCCCGCGTCGGTGACGTGGGTCCCTTCGAGAACCTCGCGGGCGTCCTCGAGGTTCCGGACCCGTTTTTCGATCCCCGCCCGCGTAAAGCGGGTGCGGGCCTCCGCGACGACGAACAGCGAGCCGGCCACGAGCACGCAGTCGTCCGAGCCGGCCTCCGAGAGCGCCCGAGTGAGCGCCCCCGAGACCGCCGCGCGCGTTTTCACGTCCTCGACACCGCGATCCTCGAACACCCGCGCGAGCACCTCGCGGTCCTCCGCGCGGTCGAGGTCCGGCTGGGTGCAGACGACGTGATCCGGGTCGGGAAGCGCCGCAGCCATTTCTCCGTGATCTTTCTCGTGCATCGCGCCGACGACGAGATACAGCTCGTCGTACTCGAACTCCGAGAGCGTCTCGGAAAGCGCCTCGCAGGCCCCGGGGTTGTGCGCGCCGTCGAGCACGACCAGCGGGGACTCGCCCATCACCTCGAAGCGCCCCGGCCAGTGAGCGTTTCGCAGACCGCGGGCCAGCTCGGCCTCCGAAACCGGGGCGACTTCCCGCGCGAGGGCCGCCGCGATCCCCGCGTTGCGTGCCTGATACTCGCCAAGCAGCGGGATTCGCGTCTCGACGTTCCATCCGGGACCCGAAAGCGCGATCGCGCTCTCGACGCCGTTCGTCCGCTCGCCGTACTCGGTGATCACCGCTCCTTCGTGGCCGACCGTCAGGACGTCGCCGGCCTGTTCGCGGATCGCCGAGAGGGCGTCGTCCTCGGCGGCGGTCACGAGCGGCGCGTCTCGGGGTGCGACGTGGGCCTTATCGCGAGCGATCTCCGCGACGGTGTCGCCGAGAAGGCCGGTGTGTTCGAGCGTCACGCTGGTGACCGCGCTCGCGACGGGGTCGACCACGCTAGTGGCGTCGTACCGGCCGCCGATCCCGACCTCCAACACCGCGACGTCGACCTCTCGGCGGCCGAACTCCCAGAGGGCCATCGCTGTCATCACCTCGAAGAACGTCGGGGCCTCGCCCGCCGCCGCCCGCTCGACGACGCGGGGTTTGACCCGCGAGACGAACTCCGCGAGCGCTCCTTTGGTTATCGGCCGGCCGTCGACGGTGATCCGCTCGCGCACGTCGTCGAAGTGCGGCGAGGTGTACAGCCCGACCGAGAGGCCGTGTTCCCGGAGCACGGACTCGGTCATCCTCGCCGCGCTTCCCTTGCCGTTCGAACCGGCGATCTGGACGTACCGGGGTCCCTCGTGGGGGGCGTCGAGGCAGTCCAGAAGATCGGCCGTCGACTCCGTGCCGGGCTTCGGACGGAAGCGCCGCAGATCGAAGAGAAAGTTCGCGGCGTCGTGGAACTTCATGTAGAGGAGAAAAACGGGGCGTTCTTAGGGCTATCGGAGGGCGCTACTCGAATCGCTCGCCGGGCCGGATCGTCCCGCGCTCGATCACCTCGGAGCGCCCCGCGTGCGCGCGGGCGTTCTCGACGTAGTGTTCGGCGGCCGCGGCAAACCCAGGGTCGTCGAGTTCTTTGACCACCTCGGCGGGCGCGCCCGCGACCAGCGTTCGCGCGGGGACGGCGGTCCCCTCGGTGACGACGCTGTTGGCCGCGACGACCGCCCCCTCGCCGACGGTCGCGCCGTCGAGCACGATCGCGCCCATCCCCACGAGACTCTCCACCCCGGTTTCGGCCGCGTGGACGATCGCGTTGTGGCCGACGGTCGTGGAGGGTCCGAGTTCCGTGCCCTCGTGCAGCGTCGCGTTGTCCTGTACGTTCGCGCCCTCCCGGAGGGATATTCTTCCATTGTCGCCCCGCAGCACCGCGCCCGGCCAGACGCTCGTCTCGGCTTCGAGCACGACGTCGCCGACCACGACCGCGCTCTCGTCGACGTAGGCGGAGTCGGCGATCTCCGGTACTGCTCCGTCGAAGGATCTGATCATGCGCTCGGATCGAGAGTCAGGCGAATAAGTGTGCCGAGGGCGGTTCAGTCGTGACGGAATCGCACGAACGTCGCCTCGCCTGCTCGCTGACCCCGCACGCTTTCGCTTCGCTCAATCGTGGCGGAACGCGCGACTCCCGGTATCTCTCTGAAGAATCGCCTTCGAGATGGGGTATGAGCGAACAGTTCGTCCAGCAGGTCGAGCCTGAGAAGGTATTCGCTGCCCTCGCTGACGAAACGCGTCTCGCGATTCTGCAGACGCTCTGGGAGTCCAACGTCGAGACAGTATCGTTTTCGGAGCTGCGTCGAACCGTCGGAATGCGGGATCCGGGCCAGTTCAACTACCACCTCGGCAAGCTCGTGGGACGATTCGTCACCAGAACTGACGAAGGCTACCGGCTTACACAAGCGGGCAAGCACGTAAACGGAGCGATTGGGTCAGGAATGTACACTGTGCAGGGAGCTATCGACTCGATCGAGTTGGACCACTCGTGCCGGGTAAGTGGAGAACGTCTGCTGTTACGATATGAGTATGAAACTCTCCGAATCAAGTGCGATGGCTGTCCGTCCTGCCCATCCGGATGGGAAGCCCCGATTCCACCCGCCGTGTTTGCCGAGTACGACCGCGATGAGATTCCAGCGGTTGTGAGTCGATATCTCCGGACGATCTCTCAACACGCCATCAACGGCTTTTGCCCGTACTGCAACGGTCAAATGGAGCCGTCAGTGAGAGGCCCCGAGGCGATAGACATGGACCCCGTATCGTCGGAAGAACTGTCTGAAATACCAGGAAATTCTCCTCGTGATCATCCGGAGGTTCGGTTTGACTGTCAACGATGTGGGGCCGGGGCGAAGCTGGCACTCGATCATGCACTTCTACTCAGCGATCCGGCCGTCGTCAGTTTTCATCACGAGAACGGGATCGTCCTTCGGGAACAGCCGGTCTGGGAGTTCTCCGAACTCAGTCCCGAACGCGTAGAGATCGAACATCGAAATCCGATCCGAGTAGGTGTAACGTTCCGGGTTGACGGGTCTGTGATCACGGTTCTCGTCGACGAGGCGTTTGCCACCGAAATAGCAAATACTCTATAGAATGCGACTTCTGTTCGGTCCGTGACAGAAATATAATTCTAATTACAATTATAGTCGTATCGTTCGATCGAGTGGTAGATGCGTGGACCCTTTCGGAATCGAACGTTTCGTCGGTTGTTTGCGGGTCGTGTGATCACCAACGTCGGCGACAGCTTCTACTTCGTTGGTGCGATGTGGCTCGTCTACAGCCTGACCAACGACCCCCTCTACACAGGAGTAGCCGGGTTTGTGACGATGGTTCCGCAGGCGTTTCAGTTTCTCGCCGGACCACTTGTCGATCGGTGGTCGATTCGGCGAATCCTCGTCGGCACACAGTTCGTTCAGGTGGCCGTCGTCTCGCTGATCCCGATCGCTCACGTCTTCGGGGTTCTCACCGTCGAGCTAGTGCTTATCGTGATGCCAGTTCTTTCAGCACTCAACCAGTTGGTGTATCCCGCCCAAATCGCCGCACTCCCGCGCATTCTCGACGACGGAGAGCTGGTCGCGGCTAATTCGGTGTTCTCAGTCGTCTATCAGGGGTTCGACATGGTGGCGAACGGGATCGGTGGTGTGCTTATCGGTCTGTTCGGTGTGGTCGCGTTGTTCGCACTCGACGCCGTCACGTTCGGGATCGCCGCGATCGTGTTTGCGACCGTCTCGATCCCGCCCGCGAATCGGACAAATGAGGTCCAACCGACCGATAATTCGGACTCCTATGTAGCACGCATGCGTGAAGGAGTGGCCGTTCTTCGGGGGACATTCCTCGTGCCACTACTCGCCGGTGCAGTCGTCGCCAACTTTTCGGTTGGAATGATACTGGCAGTGACGCCCCCATACGCCGACTCCCTCGTCGTTCCCGGAGCGTTGAACTCCATCGGTGGGGCCGGGGCCTACGGGATCCTCATGGCATCGATCGCGGCTGGGGGCTTTGTTGGAGCGATAGCCACGAACCTCGTCGCCGATCGCCGATTAGGACGGAGCATGATCGTCGGGTACACCCTCGCAGGGGTGCTCTGGAGCGGTGCGCTCCTCGCTAACTGGCTTCCGGTGACGGCTCTGCTCTTCGCGCTGGCGTACATTCCTATCGGAGTTCTCGCTGTGCAAGTAGCTGCTGTCGTTCAATCTGCACCGCCAGCGGAGCTGGTCGGACGGGTCAGTAGCATTCACGGGTCCGCCTCAGCGTCGATGATTCCAATCGGATCACTAGCCGGTGGCGTCGTCGCTGGCTGGCTCAGTCCACAAACGACGATGGCTTCCCTTGCAATTGCAAGTCTCTTGCTTGCCCTGTATGTCCTACTGAATCGAGATCTTCGTGAGATGCCACCCCCCGATCGCGCAACGATCGATCCGTGAGGGGCCACTCATAAGACCGGTTGCAACGATGTACTGGTGACTGCCAGCGCGGGTCAGGGATCACCGCCTGCGTGATTATAACCAGCCGTATCAGTCGTGGCGGAACGCCCGCGATCCGGTAAACACCATCGCCATGTCGTGCTCGTCTGCGGCCGCGATCACGTCCTCGTCGTTCACGCTCCCGCCGGGCTGGATCACCGCCTCGATACCGGCCTTCGCGGCCTCCTCGATCCCGTCCGGGAACGGGAAGAAGGCGTCCGAGGCCATCACCGCTCCATCGCTACTCTTGCCCTCGGCGTGCTCGTCGGCTTTCATCGCCGCCAGCCGCACCGCGTCGACGCGGCTGACCTGTCCCATCCCGACGCCGACCGTTTCAGTACCGTTCGCGAAGACGATCGCGTTCGATTTGACGTGCTTGATCGTGTGCCAGGCAAAGAGCAGCGATTCGATCTCCTCGTCGCTCGGCTCGCGCTCGGTGACGACCTCCAGATCCTCGGGGGCGAGGTGCTGGTCGTCGGCCTCCTGGACCAGCCGTCCGCCTTCGAGTTTCTTTTCCCGCAGCGCGGGTTCGAGGTCCCCAAACGGCCCAACGTCCAAGACCCGCAGGTTCTCCTTTTCGCGAAGGGCCGCGAGCGCGTCGTCGGAGTACTCGGGCGCGACGACGACCTCCTTGAACGAGTCGGCGATCGCTTTTGCAGTGCTCTCGTCGCACGCGCGGTTCAGCGCGACGACGCCTCCGAAGGCGCTCATCAGGTCCGTCGAGAGCGCCCGGTCGTAGGCCTGTTCGATAGTTTCGGCCGTGGCACACCCCGCCGGGTTGGTGTGTTTGATCACCGCTGCCGCCGGCTCGTCGAACTCCGTGACCAGCCCGAGGGCGGCGTCGGCGTCGTTGTAGTTGTTATACGAGAGCGCCTTCGCACCCTCGTTGCGCTGGTCGGCACCGACCACGGTCGCGCGCTCCTCGGTTTCGTCGGCGTAGAGCGCGGCGTTCTGGTGAGGGTTCTCGCCGTAGCGCAGTTCGCTCGCTCGGTCCTCGCCCGCGAGTCTGCGGGCGGGGAATCGACCGTCCGAATCGCCATCGATCCGAACGTTTTCGCCGTCGACCTCGACGTTCCCCTCTGTGACCCAGCGCACCGCCCGCGGGTAGGCGCGAAACTCCGCCTCGCGGAGGACGCGCTCTTTCAGGCCCGCCTCGCCGTCGCC
>JAWARX010000040.1:0-11618 GCA_038893155.1 Halalkalicoccus sp. | reverse complement strand
ATTGCCGACGTAAAGAAGACGAATTCTCACAGGAGGAAGCTTTGGCGATGTGGCAACCAACATCGTAATTGGACTGATGTTCAACAATTCGTCTGACTATACTCAAGTGACATTATGGATATCTGATGTACGTGTTCCCTATTGTATTGAGCGATTGAGGGAAGAAATAACCAACTACTGACTATTTTAACAGAGCCACGGACTCCTGTCAGTACAGGGTTCCTCCGACCGGCACTGTTTTTTCCGGCGTCACGAGCACCGGATTGCCGTCCTCGCCGGGCACGCCCACGGTCAGTGCCTCGGATTCGAACCCCGCGATGCGAACCGACCCGAGGTTCGTCGCACACAGCACCTGCGTGCCGACCAGTTCGTCGATGTCGTGGTGGTAACCCAACTGTGCAGCCGATCGGAGGGTCTCGTCGCCGACGTTGAGATGGAGTTTGACCATCTCGGGTTTGTTTGCCTCGGGGAACGGCTCAGCGTCGATCACGTCGGCGACGCGGATCGTGACGTCGAACGGACTGTCTGTCATCGTCGGATCGCTTCGTGTGGCACCGACTACTATCCTCCGGTGAGGGAGTCGCGAGCGATAGAGGAACTCTCGTTGGGCCCGTCCGCTCGGCCAGCTCCGTCGAAGCCCCGTGCCGTCGTCAGACGACCCGATTTTCGAACGGCTCGCCCGCCGCCGCCCGCTCGACGTTCTCTCTCACTAGCGCCGCGATCGCCTCGTAGTACCCGCGCGTGTAGGCCGCGGCGTGCGGCGTGACGAGCACCTCCTCGAAGCCCCATAGCGGCGACTCGGTGGGCAGGGGTTCGGTCTCGAAGACGTCGAGCGCCGCCCCGCGTATCTCCCCGTCCTCGATCGCCGCGACGAGCGCGTCCTGATCGACGACCGGGCCCCGAGAGACGTTGATCAGGTAGCTCTCCTCGTCCATCCGCTCTACCTCCCGCCGCCCGATCAGCCCCTCGGTCTCGTCGGTCAGCGGCACCGCAAGCGCGACGAAGCGCACGTTCGAGATCGCCTCGTGAAGGTCGTCGCTCGGGTAGACGTGCTCGACGCCCTCGACCGGCTCCCCGCTCCGGCGCACGCCCGTCACGTCCATTTCCAACGCACTCGCCCGCCGGGCGATTCCTCGCCCGAGGGTGCCGAGGCCGACGACGCAGACCGACTCGCCGGCGAGGGTGAACGGTCGGTTCCACTCGGGCCTGTGCCACTCCCTGCGCTCCTGCTGGCGGGCGTACTGGCCCAGCCGCCGGGCGAGCATGAGCATGTACCCCAGGACGGTCTCGCCGACGCTCTCGCCGTGGATGCCGGTGCTGTTCGTGAGGACGACCCCCCGGTCTTCCAGTTCAGAGAGGGGGAAGCGGTCGTAGCCCGCCTGGATCGAGTGGATCCAATCGAGGTCGAGGAACGCGTCTTGGTACGCGAACGTGACGATCGCATCGTAGCCGGCGATCTCATCGCCCTCGCTCACGACGTTCACCTCGGTACCGGCGTCCGAAAGCGCCTCACACAATTCCTCGGGCGGGAAGACGGCGCGTACCGAGTCGTGGATACCCAGCTGGTCGATTTCCATGCGGTCGCTATCGCTCACCGGGCGGTTGAAGCTTCCCCTCGCGGTAGAACGGTGAGACGGCTCGGGGAACGTCCCTCGTCACACGGGGCTCGGTGGGGGTAACCCTCGTCACTGCCGTCACCGGTTTTACTCCGTCGAGCCGTTTGGCTCTTTCCACCGCGCCCGCCGGGCGTGCTCGGCGGCCAGTCGCTCGATCCCCTCGCCGTCGAGGACGCCCTCCTCGGTGATCACGCCGTCGACGAGCTCCGGCGGCGTGCGATCGAACAGCGGGCAGTCGACGTCGAGGCGGTCGTCGTCGGTGATCGCGGTGCGATCGACCGATTCGAGGATCGGGTCGGTGGCCGTGCTGATCTTGTCGGTGGCGGCCACCGCCCGCACGGGAACGCCCTCGCGCGCGGCGGCGACCGCCGCGGTCCGCGTGCCGACCTTGTTCACGACGCTCCCATCGGCAAGAACGGTGTCCGCGCCGACGAGCACCGCGTCGACCGCCGGCATGACGTGGGCGACGGCGGCATCGAGCGTGACCGTCACCGCTACCTCCCCTGCGAACGCCTCGACGAGGTCCGTCGCGACACCGATCCCTTCTCGGTCGGGCCGGGATTCGAGGACCACGACCCGGTCGGGATCGCCCGACAGCAACGCCTCGCGGACGGTCCCCGAGCGCGAGAGCGTGAGGACGGTCCCCTCGACGAACTCGGCGGCTCGCGTCGCGGCCCGGTCGTCGGCGTCGACCGCGCGGTCGATCTCCGTTCTCGCCGCCCGTTCGAGGGCCTCGGGGCTCTCGTCCCCGCTCGCGGCACAGATCGCCCTGTTGGTCCGGTTTCCGAGCGCGGCCATACTGGGCCGGGCCGCGAGCAGGTCGCTCGCGAACTCGACCAGCGCGGACCAGTGGGCCCCCTCGCTCGCCCGGTCGCGCAGGACTTCGAGCGCGCGGAGCGACAGGTAGGCCGAGCCGTGCGTTCCGTCCCCGCGGACGCTCTCGACGGTGGGCGCGATCGCTCGATAGGTCCGCCAGCGACCGGACGGTGCTTCGTCGCGTAGGTCCGGCGGGTGGATCCACCTCGTCTCGTGCTCGGTGACGCCCCCGTCGGCGACGTCGAACAGGAACGGGTGGAGTCGCGACCCCTCGATCGCTACCGGCTCGCCGGCGCGAACGAGCGTCGCCTCGCCGCCGGGAAACCACTCGCGGCGTAGCTTCTGGACGGCCTCGTCCGGCTCTCCCTCGGTCTCCGTCGACGGGAGGTCCCACGCTCCGCCGTCCGTCGACCCACCCCGGACGAGACACACCCGTCCGTTCGCGCGGAAGAACGCGACGACGAACTCGCTCATGGCGGTACTCGGGTCCGGCCCGTATTCAACCTCGGTCGTTCACGTCCTAATTCGGTCGTTTAACACCTAACTAACTATACATATCTCTGTCGTACGGATGGACGAGATCATGACCAAGCAACACCGTCGAACGTTCATCGCAACCGGTCTCGGGCTGGGAACTGCTACCCTGGCGGGCTGTACCGGCTCGCTCGAAGAGTTCCGAAACGGAAACGAAACCGACGACAGCGCCGGCGGCGACGGCGACGAAACCGACACCGGCGGCGAAGAGGAGGTCACGCCCGAGGACGTCACCGCGCCCGCGATCGCCCACGGCGATTCGATCGACGACTTCGAGAGCCTCGAGTGGCACCCGATGTTCGATCACACGGGCGTCGAGGAGAGCGACGACGCGCTCGTCGGCGACCGATCGATGCTCGTCGAAAGCGACGAGGAGGATCAGGCCGGCGCGTACCGCGTCTTTCAGGACGGCCTCGACATCGAGGGCAAGCACCTCTCCTTTGCCGTCAAGGTCGACTCGCCGCTGCCCGCCCGCGTGATCCTCGAGGCCCGCGCGCCGGGTCGCTCCGACCAGCTCACGAGCGCGCGCTCGATCCCCAGCGAGTTCGACGGCTGGATGCGCGTCGAGGCCGGCTGGACGGGCGAGCGCGGCGAGCCGAACCTCGGGAACGTCCAGGAGCTCCGCCTCTGGGTCGAACCGCGCGGTGACGCCGAGGGCCCGATCAGCTTCCGGGTCGACGACATGCGCGCGACCGAGAGCGCGGATCGCGGCTCGGTCGTCATCACGTTCGACGACAGCGTCGAGAGCCAGTACGAAAACGCCCTGCCGATGCTCGAAGAGCGCGGCTGGCCGGGCGTCGCGGCGGTCATCCCGGACTCGCTGAACCGGCCGAACCGCCTCTCGATCGAGCAGTGTCGCGAGATGCGCGACGCCGGCTGGGATATCTCGGCGCACCCCCACAGCGCACTGCCGGAGTTCGACTCCAGCGAGGAGCGCGTTCGCTACCTCCAGAACGCCCACGACTACATCGCGAATCGGATCCACTCCGAGGGCGCGCGCCACTACTTCGCGCCGTACAATCGGATGGACGCAGACTCCATCGAGGACGTCCGCGAGGTCTACGAGACGTCCTTCATCTTCGGGGGCCAGCCCGCCGCCTCGCCGCCCGCAGAAGGGCACATGCTCTCGCGGGTCAACGGTCACGACCCCGCGGCGATCTCGGGGCTGTTCGCCCTCGCGGCCGAGTACAACCAGACCGTCGTCACGATGGTCCACGGCGTCGGCGACGGCGACCTCGACGACGTGACCGAAGCGGAGTTCGAGGCGCTGCTCGACGAGATCGAGCGCCACGACCTCGACGTCGTCACCGTCTCCGATCTGATCGACGGCTGAGCGACCCGTACGTCCTTTTCCCCTCGCTTCGGCCCTCCCCGTTCTCCGGTGTCGGCGGCCTTTTTAGCCGCCCGCGCCGAGACCCGATATGCAGCTACGCGCCGTCTCCGACCTCCCCGAGATCCGTCCCGGCGACGATCTCGCTTCGCTTCTCGTAGAGCGGATCGACAGCGAGGGGGTGCTCTGTCTCGCGAGCACCGTCGTCTCGAAGGCCGAAGGACGCCTCGCGGACCTCGCTGCGTTCCCCGCCGGCCCGCGCGCCCGCGAGATTGCCGCCCGGCTCGAATCGATCACCGGCGAACGGAAGGATCCCCGTTTTGCACAAGCAGTACTGGAAGAGAGCACCGAACTCCTGATGGAGGCACCCTTCCTCCTGACCGAGACGCGCTTCGGGCACGTCTGTGTCAACGCCGGGATCGACCGCTCGAACACGGGAGGACGGGACCTCCTCTTGCTCCCGAAACGCCCCTCCGAGAGCGCCGCCCGTCTCTCGGAGGCGCTCTCCATGCCGGTGATCGTCACCGACACCTGCGGGCGACCGTTCCGCCACGGCCAGCGCGGCGTCGCGATCGGCTGGGCGGGCATGCCCGCGAGCCGGGACTGGCGCGGGGAGCGCGATCGGGACGGCCGGGAACTCGGGGTAACGGTAGAGAACGTGATCGACGAACTGGCGGCCGCCGCGAACCTCGTCGCCGGCGAGGGCGCGGGCGGCGTTCCAGCCGTGGTCGTCGAGGGCTTCGAGTTCGGCCGGATGGACGGCAGCGACGAGCACTTTCGGGCGGTCGAGGACGACTACGTTCGGCAGGCCCTCAGGGGGTGGGAGTATGAGTGAGCGCGGTGACATGGTCGGGATCGAACTCACGCCCGAGCACCCCGTAGAGCGAATGGGCGAGTTCGGCGCGCGCGCGGAGGCGGCCGGCTTCGACGCCGCGTTCGCGAGCTGTCACTACAACAACCGCGATCCGTTCGCCGCCCTCTCGGAGATCGCCCGCCGGACCGACTCCATCGAACTGGGTCCGGGCGTCGCGAACCCCTACGAGACCCACCCCGCGACGCTGGCCTCGCGGGTGGCGACGCTCGACGAACTGAGCGACGGGCGCGCGCTGTTCGGGATCGGCGCGGGCGACGCATCCACCCTGTCGAACCTCGGGTACGAGCGCGACCGGCCGCTCCGACGGGTGTTAGAGGCGTTCAAAACCGCTCGGGACCTCTGGGCGGGCGAGCGCGTCGATCACGACGGCACCTTTCGGGCGACCGACGCCGGGCTGAACTACGAGGTCGGGTCGATTCCCGTCTACGTCGGCGCGCAGGGCCCCCACATGATCCGCATGAGCGCGAAACACGCCGACGGCGTGCTGTTGAACGCCGCCCACCCCGACGACTTCGCGTGGGCGGCCGGGCAGGTCGAAACGGGACTGGACGACCGGCCCGACTCGCGTGGCCCGTTCGACTTCGCGGCGTTCGCGAGCGTCAGCGTCGCCGAGGACGAAAGCGAGGCCCGCGAGGCCGCCCGGCCGCCGGTCGCCTTCATCGCGGCGGGTGCGGCCCCACCGGTGCTGGATCGCCACGGCCTCGATGCGGGGCTGGCGAGCGAGATCGGCGAGCAGATCGAAGCCGGCGAGTTCACCGAGGCGTTCTCGCTCGTCTCGCCTGCGATGATCGAGGCGTTCTGTATCGCGGGCACGCCCGAGACGCTCGAAAAGCGGGTTCGAGAGATCACCGAGTACGCCGACAGCTTCGTCGCGGGCTCGCCGCTCGGGCCGGATGTCGAGTCGGCTATCGACGCTGCTGGGGCGGCGATCGCCCGAGGTCGTCGGGAACGATAGAGTCGAGGATCCCGCCGGCGGCGAGCCCGAAGAAAACGAGGATCGAGGCCCCCAGAATGACGTTGCTGATGAGGATGAGGACCGCCGAGATCGGATCGCCGAGCGCGACCGCCGTCGTGTAGCCGATCAGTTCGAACAGCTCCGCGATCGGATTGACCATGTCGGGGGTTCGTCCGAGGGGTACTTGTGTGTGCTGTTGCTACCTCACGGACGTGCGCGAGGCTTCATCGGATCCCGAGGCGCTTTGCCCGATCTACGGGTGGTCCTCGGAGCCGGTCGACTGTGAACGGTGTGGCGAGGCGACGATCCGCTGGTGGCGC
Source organism: Halalkalicoccus sp. (assembly GCA_038893155.1). Lineage (GTDB taxonomy): Archaea > Halobacteriota > Halobacteria > Halobacteriales > Halalkalicoccaceae > Halalkalicoccus. The sequence continues at coordinate 5,173 of JAWARX010000040.1, read as the reverse complement.
GACGATGGGCGGGTCTGTCCGGCGTGTGTCGACTGGACGAGGACCGTTCCGTCCGTCGGCGAACCGGAGTGAGCCGGCGCGCGAGACCGCTCGCGATCGGGAGCGATCGCAGCCGTCGTGGGGGCCCCGACAGTGTTTAATAGGTCGATTTCGTACGTCAGACTGTAATGTCGGAAGTCTGCTCGACGTGTGGACTGCCCCAGGAACTCTGCGTCTGCGAGGACGTCGCGAAAGAGTCCCAGCAGGTCAACATCCGCATCGACGAGCGCCGCTACGGAAAAGAGGTAACGATCATCGAAGGACTCGACCCCCGCGACGTCGACCTGAGCAGTCTCTCGTCGGACCTCAAATCGAAGTTCGCCTGTGGGGGCACCGTCGAGGACGGCTCGATCGAACTCCAGGGTAACCACTCCGGTCGCGTCGAGGACTTCCTCCGCGACAAAGGGTACTCCGTCGCCTGATCGCCGCTCCCGTTTTGCGGTTCACGGACGCGCCGTTAGAACGGCGCGTCCGCCTCCGTTCCGCGGTCGCTTTCCGACCGCTCGCCCGTTTCGAGCTCGTACTCGCGAGTCCAGGCGTCGAGTCCGCCCGCGAGGCTCCGAACTCGGCCCGTGGTCCCCTCGTAGGAGTCGATGATCCGCACCGCCTGCAGACTCGCCTTGCCGTGCGGACAGACGGTCACGACCTCCTCTTGGCCCGCCAGCTCCTCGATCTCTCGGGGCAAGCGCTGGAAGGGAACGTTCTCGCTGCCGGGGATCGCCCCGCGTTCGAACTGCGCTTGCGAGCGGATGTCGACGATCCGAACGTCCGCACCGCTCTCTACGAGTTCGTTGAGTTCCTCGGGGGTGATTTCGGTTTCCTCGTCCGGTTCGCTCATGGCTGCGTTAGTAACCCGGGGTGGATAAATCCCTAGAGCAACCCCTCCTCCCGGGCGAGCAACACGCCTTCGAGGGTCGCGTCGTTGGTCGGCTCCTCGCGGGCGCGCGCGAGCGCCTCCCCGACCGGCACGGGCCGCACCGAGAGGAACTCGTTGTCGTCGAGGTCCTGCTCGGCCGGCCGCAGCCCGTCGGCGAAGACGATCGCCCGGCGGTGGCGCATCGCGCCGGTCGCGACCCACATCCACTGGAGCAGGGAGACGCCCTCGGCTTCGAAGCCGGTTTCCTCGCGCAGCTCGCGCGCGCCGGCCTCGGTCGCGGATTCGCCGTCCTCGATGATCCCCGCGGGAAGTTCGAGGTGGGTCTGGCCGATCGCGGGACGGTACTGCTCGACGAAGACGACCGCCTCGCCGGTCGAGGTGTGATGGCGCTCGCTGTCACCCCACGACACACCGGCGGGCACGCGGGCGACGACGACCGCGGCGGGCGCGAGCTCGGCCCAGTAGTACTTTTTCGTCGAGCCGTCGGGCTGCTCGACCAGGTCGTACCCGCCGGTGTACCAGCCGGTTTCGTACTCGGCGACCGATTCGACGACGGTCCACGCCGCTCCGTTCTCGTCGCTGCCGTCCGGATCGCTCATACCGCCTCTGTGATCTCCACGCGATAAAGCGTCCCGTTGTCCGCGACGTAGGCCGTCTCGCCGTCGACGGCCTCGCTCTCTAGCTGTTCGACGGCCCCGAGTTCGTCGAACGGCGTGTGGGTAAACGGCTCTTTGATCCCGAATCGGTCGTCCTCGTAGGGTTCGGACGTCCCGGTTTCGAGCGCCTCGCTCATGTAGGGGTACCGCCTCTCGTCGATCTCGCTCGCGTCGACCGCCGGGCGCTCTTGCTCTATCTCGGTGGCGGTCATGACGTACGTCTCGCCGCCGCCGAGGTGCTGGGGCAAGGCTCCCAGCGCGAGCAACAGGAGTACCGAGAGGGCGATCGCGAGCAGGGCGAGGCGTTTCGCTCGTCGCACGAGCACGGTTAGAACGGCGCGCGAAAAGCGGTTTCGAAGCCTACTCGACCGCCGGGCGATACAGTCGGCCGAACGCCTGTCGCCTGAGGGTTCCCCGTGCGGCCTCGGGCTCGTTCTGGTAGGTCGCGGCGACCGCCCGCCCGTCGAAGGCGTGCCACACCACCCGGTCGACGTTCTCGCTGCCCATCACCTCACACTCCCCGTCGAAGGTCTCGCGCCACGCCTCGAACGCCTCGCGCGATCCGTCGTGCACCTCGAGAAACGAGGCGAACAGCGCGTCACGGGCCGGCTCGATAACGGAGTCGGTCACTCGCTCGCGGAACTCCTCGCGGTCGAACCCCATCGCCTTGGCGACCTCGCGGGTGACGGTTCGTGCTCGCGGGCCGAGCGACTCGTAGATCTCGTGGGCGTCCGCGGGCGTCTCGGGTGCCAGCCAGCCGTCGGTGTCGGTCATATCTGACCGTTTTCGCCGCGCCTTATTCCTCCTCGGATTCGAGCATCTCGCGGGTCATCGCCCTCGCCTCCGCGAGGATTTCGCTTTCCTCCCCGCCGACCGCCTGTCGCCCGCGCTGGCGCGGAACCGCGTCCTCCAGTCGGGGAGCGCCGCGGCCGGCGGGGTCCTCGACGGTCGTCTCGAACTCCCGCTCGGGGGCGAACGTCGCGGCTCGCTCGCCGAGTTCGTCGGGACCCATCTCGCCCCAGCCGGGGACGTGTTCGTCGAGCCACTCCTCGTGGTCCTCGTTGCCGAGTATGGCGGCGAAGGCGAGGTGATTCGCGAGATGCTCCGGGTCCTGCTGTGGAACCGCACAGACCGGACAGGCGTAGCCCATACCCCTCGTAGGGCGACGATCCGTAACGACCTTACGGCTCGATCGATCGGACCATCACGAGCGCGGTCTCGCCGTCGGCATAATAGCGGGGGATCCGTCGGCGAAGCTCGAAGCCGAACGCCCGATAGAGCGCGATCGCGGGCTCGTTTCCCGTCCGTACCTCGAGCTTGACCCAGCCGACGCCCTCGCGGGCGAGCGTTTCCAGCGCACGCGAGAGCAGCCGTCGCCCGATCCCCTCGCCCCGGTAGTCGGGAGCCACCGCGAGGTCCTTGACGTGGCCGATCGCCCGTCCGTGGTTCGGCACGCTGTCGGCGACGACGTAGCCGACGACGCCCGCTCGTTCGTCCCACGCGACGAGGAAGGCGGGTTCGTCGAGAAAGCCCTCGAACGCCGAAAACGGCCACGGCTGGGGGAACGAGGCCTTCTCGATCCGGTAGATCGAGAGCAGGTCCGCCCGCGTGGCCGATCGGACGGTGACGGGTGTCGTCGCGGTCACGGTCACCGGTACGGTTTGGGGGGGCATAATCGCTGGGTCCACCGCCGTCTCCGTATCGAAAACCGGACGAATCGCGTCTCCAAAGTTATAAACCGTGTGGGTGGCCTCTCACACACAATGCGACGCAGAACGTTTCTCACGTCCGCAGCGGTCGGCGTTCCAGCGCTGACGGCCGGCTGTCTCATCGACGACGAGGGTACCAGTGGGGACGACGACGGAGGAACCGGCGATTCGGACGTCACCGTCGGGATCATCTACTCGACCGGCGGGCTCGGCGACGAGTCGTTCAACGACATGGCAAATCAGGGGATCGAGCGGGCCCAGGAGGAGCTGGGAGTCGAGTACCAGAGCGCCGAGCCCGGCTCGCCGGCGGACATGAACGACATGCAGCGACAGTTCGCGGGCGACGACGCCATCGACGCCGTCGTCTGCATCGGGTTCGACCACGAGGCCGACCTCCAGGACAACGCCGCGGAGTTCGAGGATACCCGGTTCGTCCTCGTGGACGCGGTCGTCGAGGCCGACAACGTCGCGAGCTACGTCTTTCGGGAACACGAGGGGTCGTTCCAGGTCGGCCACCTCGCCGGGCTGTTGACAGGCACCGAGTACGCCCACGGCGGGGGCGAGACGAACCCCGACGAGTCGGCCGTCGGCTTCGTCGGCGGCGAGGAGACCTCGCTGATCGAGCGCTTCGAGGCGGGCTACGTCGCGGGCGCGCAGTACGCCGACGAGGAGATTCAGACACCCTCGGCGTACGCCGGCAGCTGGAACGACCCGACGACGGGCCAGGAGATCGCAAGCGGCATGTACGACGGCGGCGCGGACGTCGTCTACCACGCCGCGGGCGGGACCGGCGGCGGCGTCTTCGAGGCCGCCCAGTCGGCGGGTCGGTTCGCCATCGGCGTCGACGACGACCAGTCGAGAAGCGCCGAGGAGTTCAGCGACGTGATCGTCGCGAGCATGATAAAACGCGTCGACAACGCCGTCTACGAGTCCGTCGAGGCGATCGTCGAGGACAGCTTCGAGGGCGGGCAGGTCAACGACCTCGGGCTCGAAGAGGAGGGCGTCGGCGCGGTGATCGGACAGGACTTCGAGGGCGAGCTGCCGGCGGAGATCACCGACGCCCTCGAGGAGTCCCGACAGGCGATCATCGACGGCGAGATCGACGTGCCCACCACCCTCGATGAGCTCTGAGACCGGCACGACTCGCACCGGGACGGACGATCCGCCCGCCGTCCACCTCGATGGCATCACCAAGCGCTTTCCGGGCGTCGTCGCCAACGACGAGGTGGATTTCCGCGTCGAGCGGGGCACGATCCACGCGCTGGTCGGCGAGAACGGCGCGGGCAAGACCACGCTGATGAACGTCCTCTACGGGCTGTACGAACCCACGGAGGGCACCGTCCGGATCGACGGCGAGGCCCGCGAGTTCGACGACCCGGGCGAGGCGATGGCCGCGGGGATCGGGATGATCCACCAGCACTTCATGCTCGTGGATACGATGACCGTCGCCGAGAACGTCGTCCTCGGTGCCGAACCCAGGAAGTGGGGTGGGCTTGCGACCGACACCGGGCGTGCCGTCGAGGAGCCGACGGCCGTCCTCGCGCCGCAGATCGATGGCCGCGAGCATCTTGTCGAGGAGGCGCCCGGCGCGGCCGGGGCCGGCTCGCGGGCGAGCTGCGCGCGTGCCTGCGCCCGCGACGCCTCCTGGCGCTGCGCGTGCCGCGCCCGGCGCTCCGCCTCCTCGGCGAAGCGATCGACGGGCGCCTCGTCGAGCGCGAGGTCGCAGCCGCTCGCCACGTGGAAATCGACGAGCGCGATCAATGCCGCGCGCAGCGCGGTGTCGTCTAGGGGGCCGATCTGCGCGTCACCGGACATGACCTCGGCTTAAGCCATCGCCGCAGCGGAGGGAAGTCCGTGCGCGGGGGATCGCGAATTACAGACAATTCGCCAGA
>JAWARX010000039.1:0-11833 GCA_038893155.1 Halalkalicoccus sp. | reverse complement strand
TGACGTGACACCAGTGACACGCCGAGTAGCCCACCGAGAGGAAGATCGGGACGTCCCGCTCTCTGGCCTCCGAAAGGGCCGCCTCGTCCCACGGCTGCCAGTGCACCGGGTTGTCGGCGTGTTGTCTGAGGTACGGACTGGCCTCCTCGTCGAGCCGGTTTCGGTCGGTTTCGCTCATGGCCCGGGGTAGGAGCCCACGACAGGTAAACGTGGCCACAGGGCTATGCCCGTCGGGCGCGTACCGCGGGCATGGACGACGAGCGAGACAGGGGGCTGGGATCGGTCTCGGGACTGCCCGACGAGCTCGGGATCGACGACGATCTGGCCCGCGCGGATCAGCGCGCGACGGTCCGCGTCGAGTCCCGACGCTACGGCAAGCCGGTGACGGTCGTCGAGGGGTTGGATCCGAACGCGATCGACCTGACGGAGCTCGCCTCGCGGCTCAAGCGCGCGCTCGCGGTCGGCGGCACCGTCGAGGACGGCCGGATCGAGCTCCAAGGCGATCACGCGAAACGCGTCCCCAACCTGCTCCGCGAGGAGGGGTTCGAGGTGGCCTGAGACCGTGTGTACGCTCATCTTCGCCTGGCGAGTCTTCGAGGACGCCCCCGTCGTGATCGCGGCGAACAGGGACGAAGCGCTCGGCCGCCCCTCTCATCCGCCGGGAGTCTACAGCGAGAGTCCTCGAATACTCGCCCCGTGGGACGAGGAGGCCGGCGGGACGTGGATCGGGACGAACGAACACGGCGTGAGCGCGGTGATCACGAACCGCTGGATCGATACGGAGCTCGCCGCCGAACGCTCGCGGGGTCTGCTCGTGGGCGACGCCCTCGAACGTGACTCGGCGGAAGACGCCGCCCGGTTCGTCGAGCGCTCGGTCCGAGAATTCGAGTACGACGGGTTCAACCTCGCGCTGATGGACGAGAACGCCGCGATCCTGCTGGAGTGGGACGGCGGCCTCGGGGTGAGAAACTTCGATCCGGGCGTTCACGTCGTCGTCAACGTCGGCGCGGACGGCGAGTTCGAGATCCCATCCACGCGAGCGGCGTTCGGCGAAAGACAGGCCGAAAGCGCCCGCCGGGCACGCGAGGCGCTTCAGCCCGAACCCGGCGAGCGCGTTGCGGAGTGGCACGAGCGGGCCGCCGAAGCGCTGCGGGATCACGGATACGCGTTCTGCGTGCACGCGGACCGTTACGGCACGCGCTCCTCGTCGCTGATCCGGGTTGGAGGCGGGGAAATCGAGTATCGGTTCGCGGACGGCCCGCCCTGTGAGACCGAGTACGAGCCGGTCGAAACGAACCGCTGATCGGGCGGGCGGATCCCGGTCAGTACTCGCGGACGAGGAGGCCGTCGAACCGCTCGAAGTGCGTGACGTTCCGCGTGACCACCGGCTCCTCGACGTCCAGAGCGGTTGCGGCGACGAGACAGTCGTCGAGGCCGACTTGCTCCCCTGCCGCACGGAGTTCTCCGTGTAACCGGCCGGCACGAAGCGCGATCGCGCGCGTCACCGGCACGATCTCCTTTGTCGCCGTCACCTGTACTATCGCTTCGTGCTCGTCGAGCGGGTCGCCGGCGCGTGGAACTCCCGCCTGTAGCTCCGCGAGCGTGATGGCGGAAACGCGAACCTGTTCCGGCGAGTCCTCGATCTCGCGTGCGCAGGCGATGGCGTTGCCGTCACCGTGGCGAACGTCGAGCAGAAACGCCGTATCAAGGATCACGTCGGTCCTCGGAGAGATCCCGGCGCGTGACCTCGACCGAGCGATCGAGGCTCGATCGCGCGTCCGCCACCGCCTTCGCGTACTCGTCGTCCGGACTGCCGGTGCCCGCGATCTCCAACAGCGACCGCTCGCCCGCGAGTCGCTCGACGACGTCGCTGAAGCTCTCGCCCTCTCGCTTTCTGGCCTTCAACCGCTCGTAGGCCGTCTCGCTCAGAGCGACCGTTTTGGCGTTGCTCGCCATACTATATGGTAGTGTGTCGATTCTATAAGCGTTTGTGCCACCGGGGCTCCCGACTCGACTCAGTCGCGAGCGGAGCGATCACCTCACCGACGGCCCGCCCTGCGAAACCGCCTCCGAACCCGTCGACACGTAATCGGTCGGGAGGGGCAGGCAGCGTTCTTATCAACGAGACGACCTACATCCATGTATGGTACTCGATACCATCATCGTGTTCCTGGTCAGCCTGCTGGTCGGAACGCTGGGGATCTACGTCGGCGTGAGCCTCGCGACGAACGAGGCCATCGGGTTCGGGGGCGCGGCGATCACGGCGCTGTTGGGCGCGCTCGCGTGGGGGCTCGTGAGTTTCTTTCTCGGGTGGCTCCCCCTCGTCGGCGCGCTGCTCGCGCTCGTGGCGTGGATCGGCGTGATCAACCTCCGACACTCCGGCGGGTGGGGGACGGCGGCCCTGATCGGGGTCGTCGCGTGGCTCGTCGCCAGCGCGGCGCTGTACGCGCTCGCGGTCATCGGGTTCGTTTCGGCCTCCGCGGTGGGGATCCCCGGAGCCTGAGCGGGACGTTACTTCTCGTCAGGGACCATCGCGCCGAAGGTTTCGGCGGCGTCGGCGGGCACGTCGAAGTCGTGGAAGTGCTCGCCCTTCTCCTTCGTGAGGACGTTCAGCGCCGCGGCCGCGCCGTCGCCCGCCGAGATGATCGCCTGCCACTCCTCGGCCCGGACCATCCCGCCCGTCGCGTAGGCGTTCTCGACGCTCGTTTCCATCGAGACGTTCACGTCGACGACCCCCTCGTCGGTGGACTCACATTCGAGCTCCTCGGCGAGATCCCGCTTCGCGCCTGTCGCGAGGATCAGGTACGTCGCCTCGTACTCGCCCTCGTCGGTGGTGAGCGAGAAGCCCTGATCAGTGACTTCGACACCCGTCACCCCCTCGCCCTGCCGACGGTCGGCCCCGAAGTCGTCGACCTGCTGGCGGGCGGTCGCCACGAAGGCGCTGCCGTCCACGGAGCCGATCCCGAGGTAGTTGAACAGGTGGGCTTTGTGCATCCAGGTCCCGTCGGTGTCGAACACCACCGTACTCAGCCCGTTTTTCGCGGCAAAGAGCGCCGCGCTCAGTCCCGCCGCCGACGATCGCGACGTCCGTCATGGAGTGATGAACGTCGGCGCGAGGAATAAACCTACGCCGACAGGAGCGACGCGTCGAAGGGGAATCTTTACCCTCCGGCCCGCGCCTCACTCTGGCATGACCGAAACCGTGCTGCTGGTCGGCGGTGGCGGACGAGAGCACGCCGTCGCCCGTGCGCTCGAGGACGGCGACTGCGAGCTGTTCGCCTGCGCCGAGAACCGAAATCCGGGGATCGCCCGGATCGCGGCGGGCTTCGAGACGCTCGATACGACGAACGCGAGCGCCGTAACGTCCTACGCCGAGGAGGTCGACGCGACCCTCGCGGTGGTCGGTCCCGAAGCCCCGTTGCAGGCGGGCGTCGCCGACGCCCTCTCGGACGCCGGAGTGTTCCCGTTCGGTCCCACGGCCGAACAGGCCAGGATCGAGACGGACAAGGCCTACCAGCGCCGGTTCATGCGCGAACACGACATCTCGGGCTGCCCCGTCTTCGAGACGTTCGAGGATACCGAGGAAGCCTGCGAGTACATCGATTCGTCCGAGTCCGATCTCGCGGTCAAACCCGCCGGGCTCACCGGGGGAAAAGGCGTGAAAGTCATCGGGGATCAAGTGGACAAGGAGGGCGCGAAGGCGTACCTCCGCGAGGAAGAGTACGACCGCGTGGTGCTCGAAGAGCGCTTCGTCGGCGAGGAGTTCACCGTCCAGGCGTTCGTCGCGAACGGCTCCGTGCGGGTTACCCCGGCCGTGCAGGATCACAAGCGCGCCTACGAGGGGGACGAAGGGCCGAACACCGGCGGGATGGGGTCGTACAGCGACGCCGGACTCGAACTCCCCTTTATGACCGAGGCGGAGTACCGGGAGGCGGTCGGAATCCTCGACGAGACGGTCGAGGCGCTCGACGAGTACACCGGTGTGCTCTACGGGCAGTTCATGCTCACCGCGGGGGGCGTGAAAGTGATCGAGTACAACGCCCGCTTCGGCGACCCCGAGGCGATGAACACCCTGCCCGTGATGAACACCGACTTCCTCGACGTACTCGTCGCGGCCCGCGAGGGCGAGGAGCTACCCCGACTCTCCTTCGCCCCGCGGGCGACGGTCTGTAAGTACGCCGTTCCCGAGGGGTATCCCGAGGACCCGCAGGGCGGGACGGCGATCGAGATCGACGAGGAGAGCGTGGCGCGGGCGGGACGCGCCACGCAAGAAACGAACGGCAACGAGCCGCGAGAGGGCGTGGCGCAGGCGGTGACCGAAGACGGCGACGCACAGCTGTTCTACGCGAGCGTGGACGACCGCGACGACGGCGTCTACACCACGACCTCCCGCGCGTTCGCGGTCGTCGGGATCGCCGGCTCCATCGACGCGGCGGAACGGATCGCTGCGGAGGCGCTCTCGGGAGCCGACGAGGGGGTTCGGATCCGCCACGACATCGGAACCGAGGCGCTGGTCCGGTCCAGAATCGAGCACATGGCCGAGCTCCGGGGCGAGCGATAGCGTTCCACTCGGGCGTTCACACGGGCTCTCGGTGCCGATCGTCGGTCCGGAGCTGGTCGGCAGAACCGCGGCGGCTGGGTCGTTTAGCCGACCGTCGCGGGCTCTGCCGAGATCCCTTCAGACGTCGTGTTGAGGGATACCGACCGTCGAGTGCACCACGTAGCCGAGGGTCGTCCCGTAGATCCAGTGTGAGACCAGCGAGATGACGACGAAGAGCGCGCCCGTCAGGCCGCCGCCGGGCCAGAACGCCAGGACGAACCCGACCCAGGTGACGGTCGCGAAGGTGACGCCCCGAGCGTAGCGGGGTTCTTCGGGGGGCAAGAAGGCCCCGGCAACGAGAAACAACAGCGGCAAAACGGTGGTACCGCCGAGGACGAACAGCACGACGCCGACGATCAGCGACGGTTCGAGACCGAGAAACGTCCCGAAGGTCGCGAACTCCACGATCGATTCCGTCCGGAACAGATCGAGCGCCAGCGGAACGCCGGCCAGAAGAGGCATCATCAGCACCATCCCCAGCAGCCCGCCGCCCATCGCGACGGCGACGACGCGAAGCGTTATCGGGACCTGTAGTTCCACCAGAAACGACTCTTCGGTCAGCCGGCTGGCTGACTCGGGCTCTTTGCTCATCGTCCTCTGCATGGTATTCGGTACCAAGTGACGTAAGTGTTGACATCGATCGTAACGGGGACGAGAGACGCGAGCGGTCGTGCCGACGGCCCCGGCGCGTGCAGGCGTAACGACGAGGGCACGACCCGTGGTAGCGAGGGCATGAACGATCACGGGCGAACCCGCGACGAATCGCCGTGGCTCGCGACGACCGACGGCCCGCGGCACTCGCCGCTTTCGGGGGACCGCCGGGTCGACGTCGCGGTCGTCGGGGCGGGGATCGCGGGACTCTCCACTGCGGTCCGCCTCGCCGAACGCGGGAAGCGAGTCGCGGTGATCGAGCGCGACCGGGTCGGCGCGGCGGTGACGGGCCACACCACCGCGAAGGTCACCTCCCAGCACGGCCTGCAGTACGACCGGCTGCTCGACGCCGTCGGCGAGGAGCGCGCCCGTCAGTACGCACGGGCGAATCAGGAGGCCGTCGAGGAGGTCGCCAGCCGGAGCGAGGCGTTCGACGCCGAGTTCGAGCGTGCGGACGCCTACGTCTACGCCGCCGATGCGGACGAGCGCACCCAGGTCCGCGAGGAGGCGCGAGCGGCGAGACGGCTTGGGCTACCCGCCGAGTTCCTCGGTCCGGAGGACGTCGGTCTGCCCTACGAGACCGCCGGCGCGGTTCGCTTTACCGAGCAGGGGCAGTTTCACCCGCGGAAGTACGTCCTCGGGCTGGCCGAGCGCGTCGAGGAGGAGGGTAGCGAGGTCTTCGAGGAGACCCGCGCGACCGACGTTTCGTTCGGGAGTCCCTGCGAGGTCGAGACCGAGAGCGGGACCGTCACCGCCGAGCACGTCGTCTGTGCGACGCACTTTCCGGTGTTCGATCGGGGCGGATTCTTCGCCCGGATGAGGACCAAGCGCTCGCACGTCATCGGGATCCGCGTGGGCGGCGAGCCGCCGGCGGGGATGTACTACCGGTCGGGCGATCCCTACCGGTCGATCCGCGTCCACGAACTGGACGGCGAGCCGCTGGTCCTCGTCGGCGGCGAGAACCACGAGACCGGACAGGGCGGCTCGACGGAAGAGCGCTACGAGCGCCTCGAAACGTTCGCGCGCACCTACTTCGATCTCGAGGAGGTCGCCTACCGGTGGTCGACGCAGGACTACAAACCGTTCGACTCGATACCTTACGTCGGTCCGCTCGGCCCGCTGGGGAGAAACGGGTTCGTCGCGACCGGCTTCGGCGGCTGGGGGATGACCGGCGGGGTCGCGGCGGGGGCGATCCTCGCGGGTCAGATCGCGGAGGGCGAGCATCCGTACGGCGAGGTGTTCTCGCCGGCGCGGGTTAACGCCGAGTCGGCGAAATCGTTTCTCACGCACAACGCGAGCGTCGGCGGCCATTTCACGGTCAACTGGGCGCGGGCGCTGCTCGCACGCGAGGAGGCGACGCTGCGGGCGGGCGAGGGAACCGTCGTCCGGACCGCCGAGGGACCAGTGGGAGTCTCGAAGAGCGAGACCGGCGAGCTGAACGCGGTTTCGGCGGTCTGCCCGCACATGGGCTGCGTGGTGCGCTGGAACGACGGCGAGGAGAGCTGGGACTGCCCGTGTCACGGCTCGCGGTTCACCACCGAGGGACGGGTGCTCGACGGCCCGGCGATCGAGGATCTGCCCCGGCGTGAGGCCCGTGAAAAGTGACGGCGCGTGCCGGCACGAGGTTTTGGACCGTGGCCGTTCACGTCTCGCTCATGGGAGACGACGAACCCGCCTACGGCAGCGACGAAGTGGAGAACGACGACGGACAGTACGGCGGAACCGAGAACGGCGACGAAAAGCGGAGCGCGGGCGGCGAGAACGAAAGCGAGGAAGACGACGAGAGCGAGGAAAGCGAGGGCGACGAGGGGGACGGAGAAAACGAGGGGGAGTCCCTCGGGCAGGACGAGACCGATCCCGAGTGAGCGGACCACGCTAGTTCAAGGGGGATCCCGGCGTACGCCGGGGCGTGAGCGACGAGATCCCGCCCCGTCACGACCGCGTGCGTCGCCATCCCACCCCCGGGAGCGCGAACTCGCTGTGGCACTGGCCCGAGGCGCGCCACCCCCTCCGAGTCGTACTCAACTACGTCGCGATCGTCCTCGCCCGACACTCGCCGAGCCTGCGGCTGAAAAACTGGCTGCTCAGACGGATCGGCGTTTCGGTGGGTGAGGGCGTCTCGTGGGGACTCGAATCGACCCCCGACGTCTTCTGGCCCGATCTCACCACGATAGAGGACGGCGCGATCATCGGCTACGACGCGACGCTACTGTGTCACGAGTTCCTGCAGGAGGAGTACCGGACCGGGCCCGTCAGGGTCGGCGAGCGGGCGATGATCGGGGCGGGCGCGGTCGTTCTTCCGGGCGTCGAGATCGGGGCGGGCGCGAGCGTCGCGGCGAACTCGCTGGTGACCGAGGACGTGCCGCCGGGGGCGACCGCCGTCGGCGTCCCCGCCGAGGTTCGTGACGAAAACGGCGATTGATCGGCGTCATTCCAGGACTTTGCTCGCGCCCTCCTCGAAGACCGCTCTGTTGGGGACGATGTACTCCGTGCCGTCGTCTTCGATGCGCGTGATGAACAGTTCGACCTCCTGGACGACGCCGGTCCGATCGCCGATACGGATCCGGTCGCCGATCCCGTAGGGCTGGTTCAAAAAGAGATACAGGCCCACCGCGCCGGACGCGAGCAGATCACGACCCGCGATTCCGCCGAGAAACAGGAGTCCGAAGAGGTACGCCCCGAGCAGGATGAGCAGTGCGCTGGTGGCGACCCCGAGCTGCCCGAGCGCGATCAGGACCGCGACGTAGATGACGCTGTACCGGGCGATCGCTCCGATCAGTCCGACTTCGGGGAACTTCACGCCCCGGAGGCGGTCGTCGATCAGCACCTCGATCTTGTCGCCGGCGACGATGCCCGCGGTGATCACGACCAGCGCGATAAAGGCCCGCGGGAGCAGCCACGCGAGTTCGGCCAGCAGGACGCTCACGTCGAGGATACCGGCGACGTACAGCGCGAGCAGGACGCCGACGCCGTAGATGAACCACGAGCTCAGCCGCGAGATGACCGACACCGTCGAGCTCCCGACGCCCTGTGCGGTTCGCTCGAACGCCGTGCCCTCGACGGCGTCGCCGACGCCGATCGCGGTCAGCACCTGTTTCGCGAGCTGTCCGAAGACGTACCCCAGCGCGACGACCCCGACGAACACCGCGAGCGCGAGGACGAGGGGTTCGCGCAGGATCGAGACCGTCATCAATACTCCTCCGGATCGATCTCCAGAACGAGCTGGCCCCCCTTGAACGCCCGCACCAGCCCGTCGCTTTCCGAGAGCACGATAGAGGTGGCGTTCGTATCGCGCGTGATCGCCCCGCCGGCCATGTGGCGCGCGCCGAGCCCCTTCGGAATGTCGATGCCCTTCGCGTCGGGTTCGAGATAGCGGTACGCGGAGACGATCTTGCCCGAGTCACTGATGACGAACGCGCCGTCGAGCCGGGAGAACTCCTTCAACATGACGTTGACGATCGGGTCGCCGACGTGGACGTGGGACTTCTCGAAGGGGTTGTAGCTGAGCGGCCGGGACTTGTTCATCACGTTGCCCGCGTCGCCGACGACGAACAGCGCGCCGACGGGTTTGCCCTTCTGGCCCTTCTTTCCGAGGTCGATCGCGACCTCCAGTACGCTCCGGATGACGTCCGGTTCGGCCCGCGAGTTGACGAACAGGTCGTAGAGGCCGGAGTGGACCGAGTTGGTGGCACGAACCCGCGAGACGGTGTCGATCTCCTCGTCGAAGACGCTCGTCGCACAGATCACCACGTCGCCCTCCTCGACGTAGCCGTCGCCGATGGCCGCGCCGATCCCGAACTTCACGAGGTCCTCGACGTCGGCGAACTCGAGGGGGATGTCGACGAAGGCGTCGGCGTCGACGGCGTTCTCGGTGCCGACGACGATCACGTCGACCTCCTCCTCGGCGAAGCGGTCGTAGAGCGATCCCGTGGGCGAAAAGAGCGCGATAGCGTCGGCGTTCTCGACGATGCCCGAAAGTAATCCGGCGACGGAGTCCATTGTGGGATGCACTCAGCCCGCGCGAAAAAGCGTTGTGGCACGGCTCAGCCCGTCCGACGGCCGGCTGACGGGTGGTCCGAGCCGGACGTATCCTGCCGAACGCTTTTCAGGGTCTCCGGAGAAGGTGCGGTGCTATGGTCGCAATCCTGCCACTGGTGAAGAAAGCGGCGAGCTTCGGCTACAAGAAGTACGGCGTTCCCGGGGCGCTGGCCTCCGCCGGGATCGTCCTCGTGGGCTACTACTACCTGAAGAAGGCGCTGGGCGGGTCGGACGGCGAGACGGGTGAGGCGGACAACGACGGCGCGAACTGAGTTGCGAGAGGCTTCCGGGCGGGATCACGTCACCTCCTCGGGGGAGACGGCCAGGTACTGTTCGAGGAGGTCCTCGCGCGCTTCGAGGTCCGTGATCGACCCCTCGAAGACGATCGATCCGGTGTCGATGACGTATCCGTGGGTCGCCAGATCGAACGCGAAGCTCACGTTCTGCTCGGAGAGCAACAACACGGACGGCCGCTGGACGAGCGCGCGGTAACGGTCCCGTTGGTGATGTTCGAACTGTATCAGGGAGAGGTGTTCAAATCCGGACCAGCCGACTTCGATGCCCTCGACGGCGCGCTCGACTGGCTGGCCGTCGTCGAGGCGACGCCCGATCTCGCGCGCTCGGCCGGCGAACTGCAGGACGCGCTCCGCCGACGCGGGGAGCCACTCACGGCCCGCGACGCGTTCGTCGCCGGGGCCGCGAAGGGACTCGGCGAGCGGCTCGCGGTTGCCGACTCGGATTACGATGTCGAGGGGATCATCGAGGAGCTGGACGTCGAGTTCGTCTGACGGGCAGCTCGGAAGACCTCCAGATACTCCTCGATCACGCGGCGTTCCTTTCGCTCGCTTCGTTCGCTCAGTGCTCACGGTTCGCTGCGCTCACCGTTCACATAACCGAGGCGCTCACTACGCTCGCACCTCGCAGTGCGCGGGACCGGATTTGAACCGGCGGACCCCTACGGGACAGCGTCCTAAGCGCTGCGCCTTTGGCCTGGCTCGGCAACCCGCGCCCAGCCCACAGTACCCGAGAGCAAACCAAAAACCCGTCGCTGTCGGCCTGCCCTTTCCCCTACAGCTTCCCGCCGAGCACCTTCGCGGCGGTCAACACCGGATCCCACGTGGTGTTAAAGGGCGGCGCGTACGCCAGATCGTAGTTCTCGATATCCGAGACGGTCGCACCCTCGTACAGCGCCGCGACGATCGCGTGGCTCCGGTGGACCGCGCCCTCGCCGTACTCGCTTGCGAGGCTCGCGCCCAGCAGCCGGCCCGACTCCCGGTCGGCGGTCAGGGTAACCGTCACAGTGCCGCCCTCGGGGTAGTAGCCCGCCCGCGAGCGCGCCTCGATCGTCTCGGTGATCGGGTCGAAGCCCGCCGCCCGCGCGTCCTCGTCGCCCACCAGCCCCGTCCGGGCGGCCTCGACGTCGAAGGCCTTCACCGCGGCGGTGCCGGCGATCGGCCCGCCCTCGGTCGGCTCGCCCGCGACCGTCTGGCCGATCGCACGCCCGTGGCGGTTGGCCGTCAGCGCCAGCGGGACGTACGCCGGCTCCCCGGTGACGACGTGTTCGGCCTCCGCGCAGTCGCCCGCGGCGTAAACCCCCGAGACGCTCGTCTCCCGGTAGGCGTCCGTAGCGATCGCGCCAGTCTCCCCGAGTTCGATGCCCGCCCCCTCGGCGAGCGCGGTCCGCGGGCGGACGCCGGTACCAACGAGCACCATCCCCACCGGGATCTCGTCCTCGCTCGTCACGACCGCCTCGGCCCGCCCGTCACCGGCGATCGCCTCGACCTCGCTTCCGAGGTACAGCGCGACGTCCCGTGCACGCAGGTGCGCCGCGACCGCATCGCTGGTCGCCTCGCTAAACGGCTTCAGGACGCGCTCGCCGCGCTGGAAGAGGTGGACCTCGAAGCCGTTTTCGGCCAGCGCTTCGGCCATCTCGATCCCGACGTACCCCCCGCCGACGATCCCGACGGGCGCGGTGCAGTCCTCGAGGAACTGGCAGGCCGGGCCGCGATCGGGCTGCACGAGGTTCTTTTCCGAACGCGAGCGAGCCACGTACTCCCGCAGGTCCCGCCCGTCGGTCATCGACCCGAGCGTGTAGACCCCCTCCAGATCGATTCCGGCGATCGGCGGCGTGGTCGCCTGCGCGCCGGTCGCGACCAGCAGGTGGTCGTACGATTGGATCACCTCCCCGCTTCCATCCTCGTTCTCGGCGGTTACGGTCCGCTCTTCCGGGTCAATCGAGACGACCTCGTGACCCGTCCGCAGGTCGATGTCCCGCTCCTCGCGGAACTGTTCGGGCGTCACGGAGACCAGATCGTCGAGCGACTGGATCTCGCCTTTGACGTAGTAGGGAAGCCCACAGGCCCCATACGAGACCCACTCGCCCTTCTCGAAGACGACGACCTCGAGGTCCGGATCGTCCCGCTTTGCCTTGCTCGCGGCGCTCATTCCGGCGGCGTCCCCACCGACGACGACGAACGTTGTCATACCGGGGTATCGTCCCGGGGCGGATAATAGCTGGCGCTCGCATAGCCTCGCGGCCGGGTG
>JAWARX010000038.1:0-12017 GCA_038893155.1 Halalkalicoccus sp. | reverse complement strand
CGAAGTACGCCTCGAGCAGCTTGCGCGCGCCGACGCGGAGGTGCTGGTGGAGCGTCGAGGGCGAGATCCCCAGCGAGTCTGCGATCTCCTCGCCGGTGCTCTCGCGGGGCCAGCCGAAAAACCCCGAGAGGTACGCCGCCTGCAGCACCTCGCGCTGGCGCTCGGTGAGGTCGGCGTCCAAGGCGGCGCGAAACCCCCGCCCGGTCGCGCCCGACCGCTCGACCTGTCGCTGGGCCCGGAGTTCGCCGTCGGGGTACTCCGCGAGGATCCCCTCGGTCACCGCCTTGACCGACGCCGACTGTGGGAGCGTCGCGACGACGTGACAGGAGCCGTCGCGCGCTTCGAGCGTCTCGACGGTCGCGCCCTGATCGACGAACGCGGCGAGCAGCGAGTCGAGAAATCGGAGTTCGACCAGCACCTCCCCCTCTCGTTCCGTGATGAGCCGGGTCGTCTCGACGGCTGGCGAGGATTCGAGCCGGTCTACGGACTCGCCGGGATCGGGTCCCTCGATCGCGTAGAACTCGAGAAAGCCGCCGCCGTCGTCGGAGACGGCACCCTCTAGCGCGGTCGCGTAGCCTTCTGTCGAGAGTTCGACCAGCGCCTCGGGGGTCCCCGCGAACGCGAATCGGAGCTCGGTAACCGTATCGGCTACGAGCGCCTTCTTGCTCTCTGCGGCGTTGATCGCGTGACCGACCGTCCGCCCGAGCTCCGAAAGCACCGCCCGTTCCTCGTCGTCGAACGCCTCGGTGCGATCCGAGTAGATCCCGAGGACGCCGTAGACGGTTTCGCCGTACGCGATCGGAACCGCCGCCACGGCGCGGTACTCCCGACCGTGGGCGCGCTCGACCCACTCGCCGTTCGCCGCTTCGGAGCGGACGAACTGCGCGTCGCCGGTCGAGAGCGCGCCCCCCGTCGGTTCGCCGTCCGCTCCGATCTCGATCGCGGCGTCGAGATACCCCTCCTCGACGCCCGCGGCGGTGCGCACCTCGACGGTCTCGCCGGTCACCGACGGCTCGCCGATCCACGCGAACCGGTAGGGCGGGGCGTTCGCCAGCTTCTCACAGACCTCGCGCTCGATCTCCTCGCGCGTGAGCGCGGTGACGAGCGCCGCGTTGACCGAGCGAAGCACCGAGTTAACGTGATTGAGCGTGCGTAGCTGTCGGTTTCGCTCGCGCAGGTCGAGCGAGAGCTGCCGGGTCCGAAGCAGGCTCTCGATCCTGCCGTGGAGTTCGGTCTTCTTGACCGGTGCGGTGATGAGCTCGTCGACGCCCTCCTGGACGACGGCGTCGATCCGCGTCCAGACCTCCGAGCTGATCTCGCCGAGCAGTTGGCGGGAGACGACCAGCAGGTAGGGGAGAAACACCGGTTCTGCGGCCTCCTTTCGCCGTGCGAGCGCCGAGCCGTGGCGCTGGAGAGACAGCTGATCCATGATACAGAGGTCCGGCGAACGCTCCGGGTCCCCCTCGGGTAGCTCGCCGACGACGTCGTGTTGATCCGACAGCCACTCCGCGAGCAGCCGGCGGTTCTCGTCGCGATCGATCAACAGCAGGATCTCGGCCATCTAGCCGGCTCCCCTCGTCCCGGCTCCTCGTGATCCGCCCTCGTCGGTCGGTCGGCTCATCGTTCGTCCCCCCGGCTCTCGCCGTTCATCAGCTTCTCCGAACCGTTGGTCCACTCGGGAGTTCCACTCAGAATGCCCCGAAGCTCGGTCAGCGGCTCGCCGATCCGGATGCCGTACTCGTCCATCTTGAACTCCCGTACCGTACGCTCGAAGTCGCTCGTACGCTTTTTGAGCACGCCGATCGCCTTTCGCATGTCGCCTTCGATCTCCAGGTGACGCATGAAGAGGATGTTGTCCGCCAGATAGCTCACGCCCTCGTCGGTCACCTCGAAGTTGCCCGCGATCGAGTTGGTCTCGTTGATCAGGACGAGCGTCGCGCCCATGTTCTTGACGTACTTGCCGAGCTTGTGGATCTCGCGGGTCAGATCGTCCCGATCGCCGTGGACCGAGAGGCGGTAGCCGACGATCCCGTCGAGCATGACGATTTCGGTGCCCTCCTCTTCGACCTCCCGGCGGACGCGGTAGGCGAACTCGTCGGCCGAGAGTTCGAGCGGCTCGATCTCCTCGATTCTGAGCGTTCCCCTCTCCAGCATCTCCTCGACCGGCATGTTGATCGACTCACACCGGTGAATCAGCGTCTCGCGCCCCTCCTCGAACGTGTAGACCACCGAACGCTCGCCCCGGCCGGCGGCCTCCTTCATGAACTGGATCCCGGTCGTGGTCTTGCCGACCCCGGTCGGACCGGTGATGATCGTCGCCGTCCCGCGTTCGAGCCCGCCATGCAGCAGCTGGTCGAGCTCGGGCACGCCCGAGGGAACGGTCTCGTTCGCGAACGTTCGGCCGTGCTGGCTCGGGATGAGATCCGGGAAGACGCGCATCCCGTCGGGCGTGATGCGAATCGCGTGTTTTCCGCCCTCGAAATCCGAGGCCCGGAACTTGGTGACTTCGAGGCGGCGTTCGCGCGTCTTCCGTTCGAGCGTGATCGTCCCGTCGCTCATGAACTGCAGGTCGTCGTCTGGCTGGGGCGTCGTGTCCTGGGAGGTAAACAGCACGGTCGCACCCTCGCTGTGGAGAAACTGCATGAACGACAGCACCTGCTTTCGGAACTGGTAGTCGTCGGGCGCGAGATAGCGAAGCTGCGTCAGCGGATCGACGAACACCCGATCCGGCGTGAGCGTCTCGACGCGGTCGGCGATCTCCGCGGTGAGCGACTCCTGTTCGACCTCGTCGGGGCTGAAAATGTCATAGGAGAGGTCCTTCGAGAAGAACTCCGAATCGGGGCTGAGATCGAGGAACTCGATGTTCTCGACGTCGAACCCGAACGAGGCGGCGTTCTGGCGGATGTTCCGTTCCGACTCCTCTAAGTTGATGTAGAGCACGTCCTCCCCGTTTTCGGCACCCTCTAGCAGGAAATGAAACCCCATCAGACTCTTCCCCGTGCCGGGATCGCCCCGGACCATGTACGTCCGCTCGGCCACGAACCCCCCGTGAAGAATCGAATCGATCCCCTCGACACCCGTCGATACCCGCCGGCCAGCCGTTTCCTGCGTCTCCATATGAGTTTTCACTAGTCGACAATTAATATATTTTATTGATTTTTAATTGCGATTTGATCTGGCGTATCGGAAGCGAACGCGAGGCGTTCGGAAAACAAGCGGGCGGGCGTTCGATCGTCGCGTTACTGGAACCCGATCCGGCTGCTCTGTCTGCTCCGGCCGGGTTCCGCGGTACCGCCCGTGAAATCGTCCTTGATCCGCTCGTAGTAATCGAGCAGGTCCTCGGTGATCGTGGGCCGAACCGACTCCATCGCCCCGCGGAAGTGGCGCATCTCGACGACCTCGGCCTCGCTGTCCTCCCGGAGGGCCGTCATCGCCGCCTCGCGGGCGATGCTCGCCAGATCGCTACCGACGTAGCCGTCGGTGAGCTCGGCGAGTTCGGCGAGGCTCACGTCCGCCGCGAGCGGGATGTCGCCCGTGTGGATCCGGAGGATCTCCTTCCTGCCTTCCTCGCCAGGCTGGCCGACCATCACCAGCCGGTCGAACCGGCCCGAGCGGATCAGCGCGGGGTCGATCATGTCCGGTCTGTTGGTCGCGGCGACCACCATCACGTTCTCCATCTCCTCGAGCCCGTCGAGTTCGGTCAGCAGCTGGTTGACGACCCGCTCGGAGACGTTCGAGCCGGCGTCCTGACCGCGGGCCGGCGCGAGCGCGTCGAGCTCGTCGAAGAAGATCACCGTTGGACTGACCTGCCGGGCCTTGCGAAACGTCTGTCGGATCGCCTTCTCGGACTCGCCGACCCACTTCGAGAGGAGCTGGGGCCCGCGAATCGAGATGAAGTTGGCGTTGGTCTCGTTTGCGACCGCTTTCGCCATCAGCGTCTTCCCGGTGCCGGGCGGCCCGTAGAGGAGAACGCCCGCCGGCGGGTCGATCCCCAGCCGCTCGAAGCGCTCTGGGCTGGTCAGGGGCCACTCGACGCTCTCTTTGACGTCGCCGATCGCGTCCTCCAGCCCGCCGACATCGTCCCACGAGATCTTCGGCAGCTCGACGAGCACCTCGCGCATCGCGCTGGGTTCGACCTCGCCGAGCGCGCCGCGGAAGTCATCGCGCTTGACGATCATCCGGTCGATGAGTTCCGGCGGGACCTCCTCTTCGTCCAGATTGATCTCGGGAAGGTACCGCCGGAGCGCGCGCATCGCCGCCTCCTTCGTGAGCGATTCGATGTCCGCGCCGACGAACCCGTGGGTGTCGTCCGCCAGTTCCGAGAGGCTCACGTCGTCGCTGAGTGGCATTCCTCTGGTGTGGATCTGGAGGATTTCTTCCCGTCCCATCTCGTCGGGCACGTCGATCGAGATCTCCCGATCGAACCGGCCCGGACGGCGCAGCGCGGGATCGACGCTGTCGACGCGGTTGGTCGCGGCGATGACGATCACCTGCCCGCGGCTTTCGAGGCCGTCCATCATCGTCAGCAGCTGGGCGACCACGCGCCGCTCGACCTCGCCCGTTACGTCCTCGCGCTTGGGGGCGATCGAGTCCAGTTCGTCGATGAAGATGATCGCGGGCGACTCCTCGCTCGCGTCCTCGAAGATCTCCCGGAGCTGCTGTTCGCTTTCGCCGTAGTACTTCGAGATGATCTCCGGACCGGCGATCGAAAAGAACGACGCGGAGGTCTCGTTCGCGACCGCCTTCGCGAGCAGCGTTTTCCCCGTGCCCGGCGGACCGTGGAGCAACACGCCCTGCGGGGGCTCGATCCCCAACTTTTTGAAGATCTGGGGGTGTTTCATCGGCAGCTCGACCATCTCGCGCACCCGCTGGATCTCGTTTTGGAGCCCGCCGATGTCCTCGTAGGTGATTCCCGAGCCCGCTTTCTCGAAGCCCGAGATGGGTTCCTCGCGAAGCTCGACGTCCGTATCCTCCGTGATCAGACAGACGCCCTCGGGGTCGGTCTCGACGGCGATGAGGGGAATGGCCTGTCCCGGCGAGCGCATGAACGGGTGGTTCGTCGAGGACATGACGGGGACGATGTCGCGCTCGACGACCGGGCGTTTCAGGATCTGGCGTTTGACCATGCCGGCGGCGTCCGAACCGAACTGGACCGAAGCCTCCTCAGGGGGTGCGAGCACCAGCCGGTCGGCTTTCGTCGCCTCGGCCTTCCTGATGGTGACGCGCTCGCCGATGCCGACGTCGGCGTTCTGTCGGGTGAACCCGTCGATGCGCACGGTATCGGTATTCCAGTCCTGTCGGTCGGCGCGCCAGACCTTCGCGGCGGTCGTATCTCCGCCTTCGATCTCGATGATGTCTCCGGGGCTCAGCTTCAGATGCAACAGCGTATCCGGGTCGAGGCGGGCGATACCTCTTCCCGAGTCGTTCGGGTAGGCTTTCGCCACCTCGAGTTGTACTTCGTTCATGATGGGGCTGCGGGGAGTGGGTGGACGTCCGTGTGCGGCCCCGATAGGTCTTGTGCTGGCGATCTGCCCCGCGGGGCCGCGTGTCAGTCCTTCGCACGATATGCTACGGACGAAGAGGTACAAAACCCTACTGCTTGGACGGGCACTACTCGGGCGTGGATGCCTGGGTACTTCTGCCACGAGCGCGAGAAAGCGCGTATGAACACGCTTGCGTTCGACGGGTGGACCGGTGCGAGCGGCGACATGATCCTCGGGGCGCTTCTCGCGGCGGGGGCCGATCCGAATGCGCTTTCGCCAGTAGAGGAGGCGCTCGGCGTGCGCTACGAGATCCGAGACGTGGTGAAACGCGGGATCGAAGCGACCAGCGTCGACGTGGTGCTCGTCGACGACCGCGAGGGAGGCGCGGATCACGGCCACGGCGATCACGCGCACGCGGAGGGTGCGGGACCGCACCGATCCTACCGGGAAGTCCGCGGGATCGTCGGGTCGATGGGGCCCGATCCCGCTGTCGAGGAGCGCGCGCTCGCGGCCTTCGAGATCCTTGGGGAGGCCGAGGCCGCGGTCCACGGCGAGGAGATCGACTCGATCCACTTCCACGAGGTCGGCGCGGACGACGCCATCGCGGACGTCGTCGGGGCGGCGCTGCTCCTTTCGGATCTCGACCCCGATCGGGTGTTGACGACGCCGCTTTCGGTCGGCGGCGGGACAGTCGAAATGAGCCACGGGACCTACCCGGTTCCCGGCCCGGCGGTGATGGAGATCGCAGAACGCGCCGACTGGTCGATCCGCGGCGGTCCCGTCGAGCGCGAACTGCTCACGCCGACCGGCGCGGCGATCCTCGCGGCGATCGCCGGGGGATGCGAGACGCTACCCGCCCTCCGGGTCACCGAGTCGGGCTACGGGGCCGGCGACGCCGACCTCGGGGAACATCCCAACGTGCTGCGGGCAATCGTCGGCGAGGCCGTCGAGCACGGAGAGCACGCGGACGGCCACGCCGCGAGCAGCCACGGCTCGGGGATCGACGGCGCGACCGACGGGATCACGGTCCTCGAAACCAACGTCGACGACGTCTCGCCCGAGGTGCTGGGTGGGCTCCAGGAGACGCTCGCGACGGCCGGCGCACGCGACGTGACGATCCTGCCGGCGACGATGAAAAAATCGAGACCCGGCCACCTCGTGAAGGTGATCTGCCGGCCCGCGGACGCACGGGAGGTGGCTCGCCGGCTCGCCGAGGAGACGGGGACCCTCGGGATTCGCGCGACGCCCGGCACCCACCGGTGGACCGCAGACCGCCGGATCGAGGCGGTCTCGATCGAACTCGACGGGGAGCGCTACGAGCTCAACGTGAAGGTCGCGAGCGACGAATCGGGGGCGGTCTACGACGTAAGCGCCGAGTACGACGACGCGGCGGCCGTCGCTCGCGAGGCCGGTCGGCCGATCCGCAAAGTGCTTGCGAGAGCGGAAGCCGCGTGGCGAAGCGCGAACGACACATAATATCGAATTATACACAAGGTATTTTCTAAACAGTATCAGGGGTACGGTTATATTCGAGACGCGGCTTCGCTCATCCGATGACGCAAGCACTCGTCGCCCCGAAAGCGAGAGCGGCCCCGAACGAACCGGCCAGTGAAGCGACCTGCCCGGACTGCGGCGCGACCTCGATCAACGTACAGGGGCTGCTCGACTGTCCGAACTGCGGGTTCTGATCACTCCTCGCGGTGTTCTTCGAGGGCTTCCTCGACGGTGAGTTCGCCGCGGGCGACCCGTCTGGCCAGCTCCGCGTCGATCTCGCGGTTGTCGGGCGCACGCTCCCGGGAGCGCCGTTTGATCGTCGTGAGCTCGCCTTCGGTCGGTTCGATCTCGCGGCTCGTGATCTCCTCGCCCGCCTGGCGGGCGATGTTGACCGCCGCGAGCACGTCGCCCATCCCGCGTGTGCCGGTGCCGAGCGAGGGGGTCGTCCCGGCCTCGTCGACCAGTTCGACTCGAACGCCGTCGAGGGCGTTGACGATCGTCGCGCCCTGTAAGCGTGCGCCGTCGCCGATCCGCACGAGCGGGTCGACGCCCCCTCGAACCTCCTCGCGGACGACCTCGGGGGCATCCGCCAGTGGCACCTGAAAGGCCGCGACGATCGTCTCGCCCGAGAGGACCGCGATCCCCGGGCGGTCGCCGGGATCGACGCCGACGGTCGTCCGGCCCCCGCCGCCGCGCAGGATCGACAGCGCGGTTTCGACCGCTTCCCGAGGAGTCTCGGGGTCGGCCTCGACGCAGTCGATTCCCTCGACTCCCTCGTTCGGACCGGTAATGAGCACTCGGGTGTGCTCGGGAAGCTCGGCGGCGGGCTCTATCGTCGTGAACGCGACCCCGCGTTCGCGAAGTTCGCCCACGGCGCCGTGGTAGACCTCGAAATCCTCGGTGGCGACGACGATCACGCCGGGGGTTCGCTTCGCTGGTGGTAAATCCTTTCGCGGGACGAACCGGGGTACTTTTTTCCGTCTCGATCCAACGTCGACCGTGAACGAGGTCATTTCCGTCGATTGCGCCCCGATCGACGAGCTGCTGGGCGGCGGGATCGAACGCGGGACGGTCACTCAACTGTATGGCCCGCCCGCCGCCGGCAAGACGAACCTCGCGCTCTGTGCGGCGGTCTCGTGTGCCGATGCCGGCGAGCGCGTCGCCTACATCGACACCGAGGGGCTCTCGCCCGACCGGTTCGAGGGGCTGTTGCGCGCGCGAAGCGACGAGATCGAGGCGCTCTCCTCGCGGATCGTCATCAGCGAGGCACACACGTTCGACGAGCAGGAAGAGGCGGTACGGGACGCAGAAGAGCTGGCCAGCGAGGTCTCGCTGATCGTTCTCGACAGCGCGACCGGTTTTTACAGGCTACAGCGCACCGAGGACGAACGCGAGGGCGACGCCCTTCGGTCGGTCGCCCGCCAGATCACCCACCTGCTCGCGCTGGCCCGAAAACACGACCTGGCCGTACTCATCACCAATCAGGTGTTCTCGGATCCCGACACCGACCGGGTGCGCGCGCTCGGGGGCAACACGCTCGAACACTGGACCGGCACGGTCCTGCGGATCGACCGATTCCGGGGCGGAAAGCGCCGCGCGACCCTCGAGAAGCACCGCTCGAAACCCGTCGGCGAGTCGGTCCAGTTCCGGATCACCGACGAGGGGCTAGAGGGCGTGGACGAACTGGCCGGGGCGTAGCGCTCGGGCGCGCTACGCCGAGGACGAGCTCTCGGAGGCGGAGTTCGAGCGGAAGCTCGAACCCGAGACGGCCGCGGACGCCGAGCCACGTCTAAAACAATGAGGGGCAAGCAACCGAGTTCGAGACCGGACGAGCGGCGAGTGAATGAACGACTGCGGACC
The DNA here is from genome assembly GCA_038893155.1 of Halalkalicoccus sp. GTDB lineage: Archaea > Halobacteriota > Halobacteria > Halobacteriales > Halalkalicoccaceae > Halalkalicoccus. Next base: position 3,180 of record JAWARX010000038.1, on the reverse strand, counting down.
GCGAGCAGCGTTGCTGCGAGCGGTAGCAGACGCCGACCAACGGGAGGTGTCTGCGCTTTTGGTGCAGCTTTTGCCGAGTGAGTAGCTCAGAGAGCTACTCACGCAGCGCAAAAGGTACGTCCCGAAATCCTTTTACGCGCTTCAGGGGGATATACGAGCAACTGAGCACCATGGACATTACAGTCGTCTCCGAGGAGGAGAACCCGATGTTGCACCGAACGGACGTCACGTTCGAGATCACACACGAGGAAGCCACGCCGGAGCGCCTCTCCGTGAGAGATAGCCTCGCGGCGAAGCTCAACAAGGACGCAGAGGAGGTCGTCATCCGCGAGATGAACACGAAGTTCGGGATGCGTACGGCCGTCGGCTACGCGAAGGTCTACGAGACGGCCGACTTCGCCCGCGACGTCGAGCAGGATCACATGCTCGAACGCAACAAGATCGCCGCCGGCGATTCGGAAGGCGGCGAGGACGGGGAGGAGGCGTAGATGGCCCGCCACGAGCTCTACGGCGAGGACGGTTCGAGCGACCGGGAGCAGTGCCCCCGGTGTGGCGATACGTTCCTCGGCGACTACGGCGACCGCATGCACTGCGGGCGCTGTAGCTACACCGAGTGGCGGTAAACGATCGAGCGGAGAATGCGTATTCTCGGGATCGAAGGCACGGCGTGGGCGGCGAGCGCCGCGTACTTCGATTCTAGTAGTGAAACGCTGCTCATCGAGAGCGAGGCCTATCAACCAGCGAGCGGCGGCATCCATCCTCGCGAGGCCGCAGAACACATGGCAGAGGCGATCCCCCGGGTGATCGAACGGGTGCTCGGCGAGATCGGATCGGACGGCGGGCCCGTCGAGTACGTCGCCTTCTCGCGTGGGCCCGGGCTCGGCCCCTGCCTGCGGATCGTCGCCAGCGCCGCCCGCGCGCTCGCCCAGTCGCTCGACGTGCCGCTCGTCGGGGTGAACCACATGGTCGCCCACCTGGAGATCGGTCGCCACCGCTCGGGCTTCTCGAATCCGGTCTGTCTGAACGCGAGCGGGGCGAACGCCCACGTACTCGGCTATCACGACGGCCGGTACCAGGTGCTGGGAGAGACGATGGACACCGGCGTGGGCAACGCGCTCGATAAGTTCGCCCGGCACCTCGACTGGAGCCATCCGGGCGGGCCGAAGATCGAAGCGCGAGCGCGCGGGGGCGAGTACGTCCCGCTTCCGTACGTCGTGAAGGGGATGGACTTCTCGTTTTCGGGGATCATGAGCGCGGCGAAAGACGCGGTGGATTCGGGCGAGCGCGTCGAGGACGTCTGTTTCTCGCTCCAGGAGAACGTCTTTGCGATGCTCACCGAGGTGAGCGAGCGCGCCCTCTCGCTCACCGGCAGCGACGAGCTCGTCCTCGGCGGCGGGGTCGGGCAGAACGCCCGGCTGCGCGACATGCTCGAAGGGATGTGCGATGCCCGCGGGGCGGACTTTCACGCCCCCGAACCGCGCCTGCTGCGGGACAACGCGGGGATGATCGCCGTGCTGGGTGCGAAGATGGCCGCCGCGGGCGATACTCTCGCGATCGAAGAGTCGCGCGTGGACCCGAACTTCCGGCCCGATCAGGTCGCGGTGAGCTGGCGCGACGGGGAGTCGGTCTCGCGGCCAGCGAGCGGTTCCGCGGCGAACGAGCAGGAGGTGATCGGCGCGGAGGCGGTCGTGGAGGTGGGCGAGGTGGTGAGGAAACGCCGGCTGCCCAAGCGCTATCGTCACCCCGCGCTCGACGCGCGGTTGCGCCGCGAGCGCACCGCAAGCGAGGCGAAGCTGACGAGCCTCGCGCGCCGCGAGGGCGTGTCGACGCCGGTGCTCAGGGACGTCGACCCCCGCGAGGGAGAGCTCGTCATGGAACGGGTCGGCGAGGCCGATCTGAGCGCGGATCTCACGCCAGAGCGCGTCCACGGGCTCGGACGGCAGCTCGCGAGGCTCCACGGGGCGGGCTTCGTCCACGGCGATCCGACGCCGCGAAACGTCCGAATCGCCCCCGGGCGAACCTACTGCATCGACTTCGGGCTGGGCTATCACACCGACGAGGTCGAGGACTACGCGATGGATCTGCACGTCTTCGAGCGGGCGCTCTCGGGCACCGCAGCCGACTTCGAGGCCTGTCGGGAGGCGTTCGAGGCGGGCTATCGAGAGCGCGGTGAGTCCCGCGTGGTCGGTCAGCTCCGAGCGATCGAGGGGCGGGGCCGGTACCGGTAGCCTGAGGCTTTATAATGCGGGCGGGCGTTATCTCGGGTATGGCCGAGAAACCAGACTCCGGGACGCTGTTCGGACTGCCGTACAACTTCGAGCGACCGAGCGTCGGACGGCTGCTGTCGGCGTACTGGCAGCCCGGCAAGGGGATGCTCGTCGAGAAACCGTTCGGCGTGGGCTACACGCTGAACCTCGCGAGCTGGCGCTCGTGGGTCGTCCTGCTCGTGGCCGCGGCCCTGCTGTACAACGAGCGAAGCGGGTCCGAGGGAGCCGAGGAGGCCGAAGACGAGGAACCGGTCGAAGTCATCGTCGACGACTAGATCGCCAGCGCTTTTTCCGCGAGGGTCGCTTTTCCGGTATGCTACGGTTCGTGACGAGCAACGCCGGCAAAGCCCGCGAAGCGGCCGAGTATCTCCCCGAGACGGTCGAACGAGTGGCGTACGACTACCCCGAGATCCAGTCCGATAGCCTCGAAGAGATCGCCCTCGCGGGTGCACGCGACGCGTACCGCGAGATCGGCGAGCCGGTGTTCGTCGACGACGCCGGGCTGTTCATCGACGCGTTCTCCGGGTTTCCGGGGCCGTACTCCTCGTACGTCGAGGAGAAGCTCGGGATCGAACGCGTCCAGGAACTCGCCGCCCGCGAGGACGACCAGCGCGCGCGGTTTCGCGCGGTCGTCGCGTACGCGGACGGCGAGGGGACCAAGGCGTTCGAGGGGGCGGTGCGGGGTCGGATCGTGCCGGCCCGCGGATCGGGCGGGTTCGGCTACGACCCGATCTTCGAACACCGGGGGACGACGTTCGCGGAGATGGAGACGGAAGAAAAGAACGCCGTCTCGCACCGCGGGCGGGCGCTCGCGAAGTTCGGCGACTGGCTGGCCGAGCGCTGACGGGCGGCTCACTCGCGCGGATCGCGATCCGGTCCAGGATACTCCCCGCCGACCGCGGTCGGGGAGAGC
>JAWARX010000037.1:0-12065 GCA_038893155.1 Halalkalicoccus sp. | reverse complement strand
GTGGACGACCTCGCCGTAGAAGGTGTTCTCGCCGTCTCCCAGGGGATCCTCCGAGGCCATCAGGTACTCGACGGTGCCCGACTCCTCGTCGTAGCGCGTGCCGTAGTGGTCGAACATATCGGCGACGCGCTGGTGGGCGTTGCGGGCGACTTTCGGGTCCGATCTGACGGTCTCTAAGTACCACGCGAACGTTTTGGCATCGCGCAGGTCGCTCGGAACCGTCTCTCTGTACTGCTGGCTGAGTGCTTCGAGGGTGTTGTCACCGGTCATGGTTGGTGGGGGTAGGGGAGAGAAACCGACGAGACGGCGTCACCAACGAGAGCGGTATCCTGCCCGGCACGCTCGACTGGCTCTGCGCGGGCCAACGGGGGAGCGGACGTGGGGTGCGTGTTTTCATGGGAACGAGAGCCGTCCGTGCCCCGGTCGGGACTAGCGGGAGTGGAGGACACGGACAGCACGGGTCGTTCGGCGGGCGGATACCGATACTGTTTAATATTGGTGTGCTATGATAACATAAATCTTTCCCCGGCGATGACAGTCGAGCCTCGACCCGAGCGCCCATACATCCCCGAAGCGAAGGGGAAGTATGGACGAAGAGGAGCTTCCGACGGGGTGGGAACGCTGGAGCGACGAACCCGACCGGACGGTGTTCGTCTACCGGCCCGATGTCTTCGACTCTCGGGCGTTTCCCGCCGCTTGCATGCCGACGCTGTACCTGAGCAACGGTCCCCACAGACACCGCCGGCCCGAACAGCGCCACGCTACGAGCCGGTCGATCGAAGCGTGGTATCTCACCCTCTATCTCGAACCCGAGGTCGTGCTGGCAGAAGAGCGCTACGACGACCGCACGAGCGCGAACGAAGCCGCTCTCGACCTCGCACGCCGGTTTTCCGACGGCGAACTCGACTATCGGGGCGCCTACCAGGTCCCCCGCGAGAGCTATCTCGACCGCCTCGACGAACTGACCGGGCGAGAGGCTTAACCCGTCCGTGGATCTATCGTCGGCAATGAGCACCCTCACCCTGATCGGGACCCGTCTCGCCGAGGCGGGAACCGAGTTCGTCTACCACGGCGAGGCCGACGCCTGCGAGGGCTGTCCGTACCGCAGTCAGTGTCTGAACCTCACCGAGGGCCGGAAATACAGGGTCGAAAGCGTCCGCGAGAACGCCCAGACCTTAGAGTGTGGCGTCCACGACACGGGCGTCAACGCCGTCGAGGTCGAGCCGGCCCGGATGAGAGCGAACGTCCCCTCGAAGGGACTGTACGCCGGGAGCAAAGCCCGTCTGGCGGGCGAGTGTCCCTACACCGAGTGTCCGAGCCACGAGCTCTGTGTCCCCGACGGCGTCTCGTTCGACGAGGAGTACCGGGTGAAAGAGATCGTCGGCGACCCACCCCACGACTTCTGCATGCTCGATCGAGAGCTCACCACGGTCGAGTTCGCGCCGCCGGAGGAGTGATCGAGAGCGGACCTCGATACCCGATTTCCGCCCCTTGTGTACAGCATTGTCGCGGCAGGACTAAACGTCTCTCGTCCGATTTCGGGGTATGTTCAGCTACACCTCGGGAATGGCGACGCCGTCGACACTGCTCTCGCGGGACGAGCGCGAGCGGCGGCTCGACGCGGCGGGTTACAACGTCTTCAACCTCGCGAGCGAGGGCGTCTTCGTCGACCTCCTGACCGACAGCGGCACCGGCACGATGAGCGATGCGCAGTGGGCCGCGATGATGGAGGCCGACGAAGCCTACGCCGGCAGCGAGAGTTTCCAGAGGCTCGAAACGACGATCGAGGAGGTGATGGGCTTCGACCGCGTGGTTCCGACCCACCAGGGTCGCGGCGCGGAGAACGTCCTCTACGGGTGTCTGATCGAGGAGGGAGACGTGGTGCCCAACAACACCCACTTCGACACCACCCGCGCGCACGTCGCGGAAAACGGCGGCGACCCCGTCGACTGTCCAGTCGAGGGCGCACGGGACCTCGATTCGGACGAGCCGTTCAAGGGGAACCTCGACCTCGAAGCGGTTCGCGAACTCGCCGCGGACGTCGGCCCCGAGCGGATCCCCGCGATCGTCCTCACGATCACGAACAACTCGGTGGCCGGCCAGCCCGTGAGCGTGAAAAACGTCGAGGCGACGCGCGATCTCGCGGACGAGCTCGACGCCACGTTCGTGATCGACGCCTGTCGGTTCGCCGAGAACGCCCTCTTCGTCCGCGAGCGCGAGGACGGGTACGCCGACCGCTCGACGGCGGAGATCGCCCGCGAGCAGCTCTCACACGCCGACGCGATCGTCATGAGCGGAAAGAAAGACGGCCTCGCGAACGTCGGCGGGTTCGTCGGCGTCCGGGACGAGGAGCTGTTCGAGCGCGCGAAACAGCGAGCGATCCTCTACGAGGGGTTTTCGACCTACGGCGGGATGGCCGGCCGCGACATGGCGGCGATGGCCGTCGGCCTCCGCGAAGCCGTCACCGAGGAGTACCTCGAAGCCAGAGTCGGCCAGGTCCGCGCGCTCGGCGAGCGCCTCCGCGAGCTGGGGGTTCCCATCTACACCCCCGTCGGCGGCCACGCCGTCTACGTCGACGCCGGCCGGGCGCTCTCGCACGTCTCGCGAGAACAGTTCCCCGGGCAGGCGCTGGTCTGTGAACTGTATCTCGAAGGCGGCGTTCGCGGCGTCGAACTCGGCGGGTTCGCCTTCCCCGATACCGAGCGTCCCGACCTGGTCAGGCTGGCGCTGCCGCGGCGAACCTACCACGATGAGCACCTCGCGCACGTCGCCGAGACGACCGCGGCGGTACTGGAACGCGGCGAGGAGATCCGCGGGCTGGAGATCGTCTCGGAGCCCGAAAACGAGTCGCTCAGACACTTCAGCGCCGAGCTTCGACCCGTTTAGAGACGATCAGGGGCCGTGTTCTAACGATTCGGCGTACGCGTAGTCGACCCCGCGGGCTTCGGGGGTTCGCCCGTCGAGGCGGATCGACCAGCCCTCGATCGCGGTCGGGTCCGCCAGCGCGTCCGAAAGGGTCGTCCGCACGTCGCTCACGTCCACGCCGTAGAAATCGTGGGGGACACCGTGAAGATACTGGAGTGCGGTTTCGAACAGCGAGCGCATGCCGGCGTCATCGTGAAAATCGGCGTGTTTGTACGCGCCGGCGGCGACCTGGACCATCCCGTGGAGGTACTTGCTCTCGGTACACCCACTGGCGTAGTTGTACCACTCGTCCTCGAAACAGTCGTGCGATTCGTGGTACGCCCCCGAGTTGAACAGACGGACGCCGTGGACCGTCGCCCGCCGGAGCGTGCCGTGTTTCCACCCGTTCGACGGCCCCCGCTCTGCGTCCCACCCGACCGGACTCCCCGAAATCGGCGGGCCGACGGTGTCGTCGCGGGTGTGGTCGTCCATGTCGGCCCTTACGCCTACGCGCGCCTAACGATTCTGGTCCCGCTCAGTAGACCGCCTCGCGAACCTCCTCTCGAAGCGTTTCGAACCCCGCGAGATACTCGCGGCGCTCCTCGCGCAGCGCGGCGAGCTTCGAATCGTAGTCGGGGACGTTCTCCGCGGGACGGAGCTCCTCGATCGCCACGCCCGGAACCTCCCCGGGGACCTCGAACCCGAGCCGGTCGTCGTGCGTCCACTCGATCGCCCCGCGCGCGGCGGCAGTGAGGATCGCGATGGTGTCCTCGACGCCGATCTCCCGCGAACCGACCGATCCCGTGTTGAGAACGAAACACTCCGCGTCGGTCTCGTCTATGAGGTCTGCGAAGCGATTTCCCTCCTCGCCCTCCGGCCCGATGATGAAGGGGTTGGTGCCGACGACGCGGATCGATTCCCCCGCGCGCTCGGGGTCGCCGGCGCTGGTTTCGACGGACTCGCCGAGCATGAACGCCACCGCCGCCTGCTCGGGCGTCAGGCGCGCGACCGGCGGCATCAGCGGGTTGCGCGTGATGAAAAACACCTGATCGGCGCGCTCACAGTCGATCTCCGGAGCGGCGCTGGGCAGGTCCTCGCGACGGATCACCGCCCGCCCGTTGGTGGTGAGCGAGCCGTCGTCGAAGTCGACCGTTCCGTCCTCGGCTACGGCGACGTTCTCCAGTACGGCCTCGGGCTGGGTCGTCGCGTGATAGAGCGCGGGCTGTTCTTCACCGTCCAGTCCGATCGTCTTGATGTACAGCCCGCCGCCCTCGCTGCCCGCGAGCGCGTCGGGAAACAGCGCGCAGACGTCGTCCTGGAGCATCACCGCCGACTCGGGCGAATCGAGCCAACAGCCGTGGCCCGTCAGCGTCGACTTGCCCGTGCCCGAAAGCCCGAGGAAGGCCTGATAGGCCTCCGAGAGCCCCTCGTCGGTTTCGAGGGTCAGTCGTTTGGTGCCGGCGTGCAGACCCAGCCCGCCGCGCTGTTTCGCCCGGTACATGAGCAGCCTGAGGAACGATTTTTTCGCCTCGCCCGTATAATCGCTCCCGAGGACGACGGTGACCCCCTCCTCCGGCAGTACCCGAATCGCGGTCTCCTCGGCATCGGGCAACTGGAGAGTGTAGAAATCCGGCTCCCTCCCTTCGGGACCCGGATCGAGCAGCTTCGCCCACGCCAACGCGATCCGACCGTATTCGCGGGGAACGAACAGCCGACAGCAGTAGGCGTGTTCGGGGTGGCGACCGACCATCCGGTCGAGACAGACCAGCTCGGTCGTTTCGGCGGTGGCGAGCGCCCGGTCGATCAGCCGCCAGTCCTCGTCGGCGAAGGCGTCGTCGAGTGCGTTTTTCGTCCGATCCGAGCTCCGCGAGCGAACGTCGCTGACGTAGCTCGGGCTACCGTACTCGGTGGTCGTCTCGAGGGGCTTCGAGAACTCGCGTAGCTCCTCGAAGCTGGGCTGGTAGCACACGAGCTCCGAGGCCGGATCGGGAACGTCGGACGCGGGATCGACCGACCGGGTCACGTTGGTGGGGTCGCCGGGGGTCACGTCGCCGGACATACTCTCCCTACCGTCGTTCGTACCCTTAATTATACCGTGGCTACAGATCACATAGGCAGTTTTCTAAAGAAAGTAACTCGAATCGTAGTATCGATAGCAGATGGCGTAGACGGGCGGTCAGTTCCGCCCGGGAGGGGGATCCGGAATCTTTTAGCGCCCGGCTAACCGACCGAAGGGTGCGTGCGAGGGTAGCCAAGCCCGGAAACGGCGGCGGACTCAAGATCCGCTCCTGTAGAGGTCCGTGGGTTCAAATCCCTCCCCTCGCATGAGCGCGCCACACGCGCGAATGCAGGAGGGTTTGAATTAGACCGAGGTTCCGCGCTTCGCGCGGGTTCTCGGGCGTTGTTCAAATCCCTCCCCTCGCACTCGAAAGAGTGCGGAAGGCGCTCTCGGAGCGTTCTTCCCTCGCAAAGCCTCTCACGACGTTATCGGGACAGCCGCGGCTTTCGAGCGGGGACGATCAAAAATCCGAGACCGGTGGTGATTGGAGTTCAGTCGGCCGAGGCGGGTCCCAGCTGCCGACGATGGTGGCAGTTGAGACACGGCCGGATGCGAAGCGGCTTCCCACACGTCTGACAGTGCCATTCCGGATATCGTCTGTTCATCGAGCCCACAATGTGGTACAGTAGCATACAACAGTATATGCTTTTTGATACCCATCAACGAGGCAACCGGTACGCGTAGGCGGATCGGGCTCGACGATCGTATATGGCGATGCCGGCCGAGACGGCTCCCGTCCTGGACGTCATGCTGGGAAAGCTCGCGACATATCTCCGGATGGGTGGCTACGATACGGTCTACGCGCTCGATCGGGGGATCGAGGACGACGACGCGCTCGTTCGCCTCGCCCGCGAGGAGGCGCGGGTGCTGATCACCCGGGACGTCGAGCTCGCTCGACGGACGCCCGAATCGATCCTGCTCCACACTCGAGAGGTCGACGCCCAGCTCGCGGAGCTCCTCGACGCCGGATTCACCCTCTCGCTTACCGACCCGACCCGTTGTTCGCGCTGTAACGGGCCGCTCCGGCGGATCGGATCCGAGGAGAAAACGCCCGACTTCGCGCCCGCCCCCGACGAACGGGCCGTCTGGCGCTGTGTAGAGTGCGGACAGCCCTTCTGGCGCGGTAGTCACTGGCAGGACGTCGAAACCACTCTCGAATCCGTCCACGAGCGGGCAGGGGAAACGTATCGGTACGACTAGACCGGAACGCTCAAAGTTCCGGCGCGCACTCGCTGAACCATGGTCGCGCTCTCGGACCGGATCGACCCCGCTCGGGCCTGGGTCGCCGTCGCGCTCGCGGGAACGGTCGCCCTCGTCGCCGGCGCGCTCGCCTTCCCACGGCGGGTGTACGACGGCTTTCTCTGGCGGTACTTCTGGGGCCCGGTCGTCGCCGACGGCACCGGATCGGCCTGCGCACAGCGAATCGACGGCGAGACGGTTCTCGGCGGTGACTGTGCGACCGGGATCGTCGCCGAACCCGGTTACACGACGCTCTCGACGGTGAGCTACGCGCTCGTACTCGTGTTCATGCTCGTCGGCGTCCTCTTCTTGCTTCGCAAGCTCGACATCGGGAAGAACCCCGGCTTCTTCTTCGCGCTGTTCCCGTTCATGCTCTTCGGCGGCGCGCTCAGGACCGTCGAGGACGCGAGCATCGCGCTGCTCAGGGACACCGGCGAACCGGCCATCTCGTTTCCCGTAAGCGGCCTGTTCATCAGCCCGTTCATCTACTTCACCGTCTTTTTCGTCACGCTCGCGGCGCTGCTCGTGAGCGTCGGACTCGCGAGAAACGGTCTCGCGAGCCGGTATGAGTACCCGCTCGCCGCGTTCGGAACGCTCGCCTTCGTAGCGACGGTTGGCTACCTCGGCTGGCTCGCCGTCTCGACCACGGTGCTGGAGATCAACCCCGGAATCGCGATCATCACGCTCGTCGGCGCGACGCTGGTCGCCGCCATCGCGTGGGTCGCCACCGAACGCTTCGCCCCGGAGGTCAACGCCGGTACCGGCTACATGGGCGTGCTCGTCGTCTGGGGGCACGCCGTCGACGGCTTCGCGAACGTCCTCAGCCTCGACTGGTCGACCGAGCTGGGGATTCCGACGTACTCGCCGAAACACGTCGTCAACAGCGCGATCATCGACATCACCGAATCCGTCCAGCCCGAGTCGGTCTCGGAGGCGATCGGCACCGCCTGGCCCTTCCTGTTCGTGAAGATCGCCGCGGCGCTGTTCGTCGTCTGGGTGTTCAACGACGAGATGTTCGAGGAGAGCCCACGGTTTTCGATGATTCTTCTGGTAGCGATCCTCGCGGTCGGGCTCGGTCCCGGCACCCGGGACTTCCTTCGGGCGACCTTCGGGATCTGACGGGCGAGTACGGTCAGGGATACGGATGGGGATCGCGCTCCAGGCGCGGCTCGAATCCCATCGTCCCCGGAACGCCCTCGGCGCGCTCGCCGAAGACCGGTTCGCGCGTAAACAGCGGTTGGGCCTCGGGAACGAGTACGCGCACCGCTTCGAACCCCAGTGTGCGGACGTCGTCCGGCGTGATCCACGCCGCGTACGCATCGAGCCCGACCTCGCGTACGCGGGAAACGAGCGTCGCGAGTTCGTCTTCCGAACCCGACGGTCGGCTCCCGAGCGCGCTCGCCTCGACCGCGCCGGACGCATCGAGCAGCTCGCGCACGGGTTCGGGAAACGAGGCGTACCGCCCGATCCAGCCGGACTCCTCGCCCGCCTTTTGCGCGCCCATCGAGCGAAGCTCCATCCAGTTCTGCAGGGCCTCACAGAGCGCCGAGCGGGCCGCGGCCGTCGCGTCGAGGTCGGCGTCGCTCCCGAGTGCGAACCGTGGCCACACACCGTCTTTCCGGTGAACCGCACACGCGACGACCGGCACGTCGACGTCCTGCGTCACGGAAAGCGGCGTCACCGACAGCCCCTCGCTTGCCGCGCGCGCTTCGAGCGTTCGGAACGTCTCGTCCTCGACAACGAGTTCGAGCGGTTCGTACGTCGAGTACCACGCGAGCATCGTCGCGTCCCGCTCTACCACCTCGTAGAGCCCCGAGAGCAGCGCCTCCTCGCGCGTGTTGCCCAGCCCGAGTCCGGTGGTGATCGCGGGCCCGAAGCGCTTTTGTGGGGGTGGGAACTGGACGAACTCCGCCGGCAGCGAGACCGGCTCGCCGGTGTCGAGGTGCTCCCCGCCGACCCACGGGATCTCGGCGTCCGGCGCGCCGGCCCCGACGAACCGCTCGGGCGGGATCGCATCCGACAGCTCCTCGGAGCTCGCGCGATCGAACCACTCGTCCCGGTAGACGCCGGCGCTGTAGCGTTCGAGCGCCTCGCCGAGCGCCTTCATGTAGGCGGCGTCCCAGTCGGGCGCGACGCCCGCCGCCTGCGTCGGCGCGCTCGCGTCACTGAACCCCGCCGTCTCGCCGCCCGTCGCGAGGTAGTACGGCACGGGAAACGAGTCGACCTCGCCGACCGAGCGGACGATCCCGACCCGCTCGTCGACGCCCGCCTCGGCATGCGCGATCGCCTCCGCTACTTCCCGGCTCTCCCCGCCCTCGGTCGGCGCGGACGGCGGCTCGCCACAGCGCTCGCAGGTCGGAACGCCGAGAACCCGACGCTCCGTGTAGGGAAGCTCGATGACGTGGCCGAACAGCGCCGCCTCCTCCCCGCGGAGCGTCGCGACGAGCCGGTGGCCCGCGAGCGCTCCGGCGAACCGGGACGTTTCGGGCGCGACGTCGCTCGCTTCTGTCTCGAACTCGCCCGCCTCGATCCGCGTCCGGAGACACCGATAACAGCCCGTCTCCGGGGCGAACCCCGCGATAGAGGCGTCGACATCTCTGAGGGGGTAACTACCGACACCGCCGAGCTCGACCGCGACCCACGGTCCGGAGCGTGAATCGGCGGCGTCGAAAAAGGCGTCGTCGCCGGTTTCGTCGACGACGACCGCGACGTCGTGTTGCGATACGGATTCGAGCGAGCCTCGCTCGACCGAAGCGTCGACGTCGCCGAGCGCGGCGGCTACCGAATCGACTGCGGGACCCGAACCGACGAGACCGACCGAGACGTTCATGTGCCGGGTCGGGTCGGGGACCGAATAAAACCGACCGGTTCAGTTGAGCAGGTTCTGTGCGACGCTGGCGAGCTGGTCGGTGTTCGCCTCGCGCAGGCGCTCGTCGCCGAACTTCAGGCGCAGGCGCGGGCGACCGACGTCGATCGGGACCTTCTCGGTGTCGATCAGGCCCATATCTTCGAGACGGGTCTTGGTCCGGGAGAACGTCGCCTTCGAGGCGATCCCGACGTCCTCACCCCACTTGGAGATGTCGTACAGCAGGACCTCGTTTTTCGCCGCGATGAGCAGGCTGATCGTCACTTCGTCGAGCCCGTCGCCGTCGCCGCGGGCGGTCTGCAGCGAGTCGAGCACGCCCGTGAAGTCGGCTTCGATGGGCTCGCCGATCTCCTCTGCGAGCGTCGTCCGGACGCGAGAGAGCGCCGGCGTTCGAAGCTTGAACTCCGCGGCGTCCTCCCACGCGCCGGTGTACGAATCGTACGCGAGCGAGACGAACTCCTCGTCGTCGGTCGACAGCCCTGCGACGGTGTCGCCGACGGCCACGAGCGCGACGAGCGCGCTCGAGGAGACCAGAAGCGAGTTCTCGCTGCCGTCTTCGAGCACGCGAAGCGCGAGGCTCCCGTCGTCGATGAGGTCCGCCGCGTTGCTCGCGAGGATGAAGTCGCTCATCACGGTCTTGAGCGTCGACTCGTCGCCGAGCAGGCGCATCCGCGGGAGCTCTTCCATGCCGCCGGCGACGTCGACCAACTCTTCGATCGCGTCTGCGGACGGGTTGACTACGATGAGGTCGTCCGAGGAGGACTCGAGGACCGTTCGTAGTATATCTTCGATATTATCATCGAGTAAATTTGAGGCCATAGTTGTGGGTATACAATGTTTTTACAACTATTTAATTATAACGGCTGAGAGACAGCGATATCACTCAGGAAACAAATCACATCGTTTCCGACGTCCGCGGACATCTCGCGGGGGTTTTGGGCTCGTCGATTCGGTTTCGATGAGCGGCCCGCCGTTATCAGGACCGAGAATCGAGCTGTGCGGAGAGCTCCTCGGGCCAGAAGAACTGGCCGTCGTAGACGACCGGCGCGTCGATCGAGTCCAGCAGATCGAGAAACGCCACGCGATCGAGGACGGACTCGGTCGTCGTTCCGTGGAGATGCGGCGTGTCGACGCCGACGCCCTGCGGGACGTACCATCCGCCAGCGGTCCAGTTCGGTAACACGTCGTAGCCGACCGAGAACGCCTCGTCGGCGGGTTCGACGGTCAGCGTTCCGGGATGGCGATCCCGACGACCGCCCAGCACGTGCGTGCCGTCGCCCACGACGGCGTAGTTCTTGCCCATCATGATTCGCCGGCGTGCGAGCTGCATCGCCCGGTCGATGCTGAAGCCGTGGACGAGCAGCCGGGCGAAGGTCGTCCCGACGGTCGCGGCCTGCTCGTTGAGCACCTTCGAGAACGTCACGCCGCCGGCGACGCTGCCCCGTTCGACGAGCGCTTCGCCCTCGTAAAACGAGCCACAGGCGTTCAGGAAGAAGGTCCGCGCGTTGCTCTCGGGAATCGACTCCGCAGAGAGGTTCCCGTCGGTACAGCGAAGCCCCGCCCGATCGCAGTGGCCGACGTAGTGGACGAACGCGCTCGGGCGCTCGAACACCGCCGAGAGCTCCGCCTTAGTGAGTCTCCGATGGACGGTGACGTCGATCGGGAGGTCCGCCGCGTGTTCCTTGTAGATCCGGGCGACCTCAGCGTACTCGCCGTCCATCTCGGGATCGTTCTGGACGATGATAAACGGGAGTCTGCCGTCGGTATCCAGCCCCGATAGCCCGTTCTCGAACGCCTCGGTGCGGGCGTTGAACACGTCGATCGGGGTCGACTCGGCGAGCCACGCGTGCGATCGCGCCGGCCCGAGGACAGGGGTCACCACGTCGACGGAAGCTGCGGATCGGTCCGTTCGGTAGAAGTCCGTCAGCGACCGGTGAAGCAGCTCCTTTTCGTCGAGCTGGCCCGTTTTCGGCGGGTAGATCAGGCTCAGGCGATCGAGCGCGTACGGAAGCGCCCGAGCGCCCTCGGGGTTCGCCGGGAGATACGTCGCCAGATGCCATTCGGGGGGCGAACAGGATGCAGCGTCGAGTTCGAGATACGCGGCGAGTCGTCGAACGGGATCCGAAAGCGCCGTGCGATCGAGGCCGAGCGTCTCGATCGAGGGGAGCCCGGAGAGCGGCGGGCCGGCCTCCCGCACACAGCAATCGAGATAGAACACCCGCCGGAGCAAGGAGGCGACCTCGTCGGCGAGGTCCCCCTCGAAGCGGTGGGTCAACCCCGGCGCGTCGATCGTCGGCGTCACACCCGTTTCGGTGGTGAGCCGGGCCTGCAGGTAGTACGCGAGCGGCGAGACCGCGAGTATCGACTCGAACTCCGGCGGCACTCGCAGTTCGATCCCCGTGTCCGCGGTCGCCTCGGCGACCGTCTCGGGGATCTCGACCCGGTTTCCGACCTCGATTCGAGCGGGGTGGCCCCGAAGCGCGGGCAGCGACTTTTCGGGCCCCGTCGTTTCGAAGCCGGCGTGAAGGTGCGAGACCGCGCGCGCGAGGCCGGCGGGCGTCGGCGGAATCTCGATCGTTCGATCCGGCCGCCGAAACGGGCTTCGAAAGCCAAGCGTGACCGATTGGCGACCCACGAACGAGAGTTCGAGCGAGCGCTCGGGGGCACCGATCGTCGCGGGCCCGTCGAAACACACCGCGGTCTCGATCGGCGCGGGCACGTCGAGTACGTACGTGTCCGGCGGGAGATCGGTACGCGCGTCCCCGATCTGGGTGCGGGTGTTCTCGCCGGTCAGGCTCGTGACCGTCGCTCGGGGCGTGCCGAAACCGAGCTTCGAGACCTGGCCGGAAACCGTCGTATCGACCGGGCGTGGAAGCGTCCCGCCCGAGTAGAACTCGCCCCAGTCAGGAGCCGCTATTTCGACGGCTGCGCGCGTGTCCGACACCCGGAGCCCAGCCGTCGTCACCTCCCAGTCGATCATGTTGCGACATAGACCGA